>CAZEMW010000652.1:0-2669 GCA_964513105.1 uncultured Fibrobacterota bacterium | reverse complement strand
ATACCAGCTCTAAGGTTCGCAACCCTTTCTCCTACCTCAGCATAGGTAACCCATACTATGAACCCCATTTCGGCAGACCGTTTGATTTTCCCAGCGCCGGCGTAGCCATTCCGGAATCCCATCCACTGGAAAGTGTGGCCAGGTTTATCGATATCACCCGACGGATACAGGAGGCACACACCGATGTTCCGGTTATCGGTTCGGGGTACTCCTGGCTACGGAAGTTTCTCCCGAACGTCGCCGCCGCGGTGATTTCAAACGGTTGGGCCACACTTATCGGACAGGGCCGGAACTCATTTGCCTATCCCGATTCGGTCAGAGAACTCAAAGAGATGGGCGCTTTCGATCCGGAAAAGGTATGTATTACCTGTTCCGCATGTACCCAGATAATGCGAGACGGTGGGCGTACCGGCTGTGTGGTTCGTGACAGCGATTTCTATGGTCCCGAATATCGAAAGTATCGTCGCATGGCCGCTGATACGGTACGCAACGAAGCGATTCGCTGCCGAAATTGCGAAAACCCAACCTGTCGAGGCGGATGCCCGGCGGGAATAGATATTCCCGGCTTTATAAAAGCCTTTGCGGATAACGACATCGAGAAAGCCTACGGCATTCTCCGCAAGAAAAACAGTTTTCCCGAGCTCTGCGCCTACATCTGTCCTACGGAAGTGCAATGCGAGGGCAGTTGTGTGGAGAATACATTTTCCGGAAACCCGATCCCCATTCACGAAATTCAGCGTTATGTTGCACGAGAGGCACGGGCGCGCGGGCTTGCCCCGGTTGCGCTAGGCGAGCATACCGACAAAAAAATTGCGGTGCTCGGTGCCGGTCCCGCCGGTCTTGCATGCTGTGCGGGGCTGCTTGAGCGGGGGCACACGGTCGAACTATTCGACCCGGCCGAAGATCCCGGTGGAACCCCCGGTGAAGCGATCCCGGCTCATCGCCTTTCTCGTCAGGTTGCTCTTGAAGAAATCTACGCTGTACTCGACGAAGCGAAAAAAGACAAGCGTCTTGTCATTCATGCGGGTGAAGGGCTTTCACAGAAGCAGCCATTGTCTTCCTTTGTGGATAAATTCGACGCCATTTTTGTCGGCGTCGGTCTCGGAGAAGAAACGCCTCTTCCAAAATCAAAACGCAATCTCGAAGGCGTAATCAGCGCCATGACATTCCTCCGAACCGCAAAAACGCAGCGTATTCCGGCAATGCCGGAATCGGTTTGTGTTCTTGGAGGAGGAAATACCGCACTCGACGCCGCGGTTACCGCCAAAGAAAACGGTGCCCTGGATGTTTCAATAATCTATCGAAGATCATTCTCAGAGATGCCTGCCTGGCCCAATGAGCGCAACAAGGCACTTGAGGCCGGTATTCAATTTCTGATACTGACTCAGCCGATCGACTATGTTGTCGAAAATGGAAAGCTGGTCGGGCTTAAAGTCGCCCGGACAGTACTCGGGGATCCCGACGAATCCGGACGACGAAGAGCGACAGTGCTTGAAAACAGTGAAGCCGTGCTCCCAACTCAGTTGGTCATAGAAGCACTCGGGCAGCGGCCGTCCGCAGAACTGCAGCAACTCCTCGCCGGTGTGGAGACGGATCGCTCAGGGTTGATAGAGGTCGATCCTCATACGATGCAGACCTCCAACAATAAGGTTTTTGCCGGAGGCGACGTAATCAACGGAGGAACCACAGCGGTACAGGCTATTGCCGACGGAATGCTCGCGGCGGAACACATGGATGCGTTTGTGGTTTCAGGCGACGCGAAGGCGGTGAAATCGATCCCAGTCAAATAAGGGGCCGGGATCCGGTTTCGGCACGGCCCGAAGCCCCAGCTCTACTGCGCGGGGCCCGGCGATGTCCGAATGCCCTACAAAACGGAGCTCCGAGGAGTAGGTATATTCGAACTCTCGGCACAACGAAGCCAGAGAGGCATACTGCTCCGGGGTGAACCCAGACTGATCCGTGGCAACGAGTTCCACTCCCAGTGAGAAGTCGTTTACGCTTCGTCGAGAGTCCGGCGGCGGCATTATACTGGGGCCGCTATGCCAGGCTTTGTGTGACTCGGGAACCAGGGCGTACACGCTCCCGTCCCGCTGAATCAGGTAGTGGCTGCTGACACCGTATTCGGGAAAAATCGGCAGAATGAAATCGAGTCGAAAAGGGTCTTCCACTTCCTTGCCGGCGGCACTGATGTAGTGAATCACCACGGTATCGATTTGCGATCGTCGCTCCGCCCACAAGTGGGTATGCCCCGATCGCGAAATCACCTGCCCCAGTGTTTCATCACCCAATGCGAAGGTGTTGGAGGTATCCAGATAGCAGTCGCGAACCTCACTTCCCATTTTCGACCTCCACAGCGGCGTAACCGGAAAAACCTACCGAAAGTAAAATAATGAAAAGTGCAGCCGTTATGATTACCGGAGCGACAAAGCGCCTTGGCATGCAGTTCTCAAAACAGTGCCTGCAGATGGGGTATGACATCGTCGCGCATTACCGTTCATCGAAAGGTTCTCTTCATTCCTGGATGAGCCGCAACGGGATCGCAGAGCATCGGGTTACCTATCTGCAGGCCGATCTCAACGATGCCCCCGAAAAGGTTATAGATCGCGCGGTAACGTCCGAAAAGCGGTTGGTCGGACTGATAAACAATGCTTCAGTATACACTTCCGACA
>CAZEMW010000651.1:0-2676 GCA_964513105.1 uncultured Fibrobacterota bacterium | reverse complement strand
CCAGTCACTTTCTCGCTCGGCCGAGGCACTAAAGCGAGTTTCCGGACAGGCACTAGTTACGCAAACAGGCGACGGAAAAGTCGCCAGCCGGCACGTAGAAAATGGAGGAACCGGCGGGGGGAACTGATACTAAGAAAGGTACGCATGAGAAACCAGGGCGAGAAGTAGATCTTTCTGATTGCCAGTTTTCTAAAATGCTCGACCTGCTCCTCGGTAAAATTCCCTTTGTAGGTGACGGGGACATATTCCTCCATATCGTCTCGGATCTCTTCGTACAGAGGGCTTCCGGGCAGGCAGCGGACATTGTTGACGCTGGCGCTGTCCGGTTTGATCTCACGTGCAAAGTGGATCGTATCCATGATCGTTTCAGGGGTATCGCCCGGAAGATTTACCAACCAGAAAGAGTGGATTTTCAGCCCCGCTTTCCGGGCCATTTTGAACGCCGCGATGATATCTTTCCGTCGGTATTTCTTGCGAGATGTCCGCCAACCCCAAAGGGACATGGGGAGCATCACTTCCTTCCAAACGCGGATTGATCAGCAAAATTCTCGGATTATGATTCATCGGCACGCCGTTCATTACTGTTCGCAGTCGTCTTTCATTTCACTCTTGCCACTCCCGGCCCGGTAAAGCCGAAAAAATACAGGATCAAAAGCCAGGGGACCGCAGAGCAATCTCCGTGAAAAAAGATGGATTTACGATGCAAGTCTCTGTAGAATATACACTTTTACCCTCACGTTCCTTCGGCCTGTTTCTTAGACTGCGTCGTTCTCGACAAACCGACTCTTCGTTGAGACGACTGAGCCACGCCGATAGGTTGTTCCTTCGTGACAAGCAGGTATTTTCGGTCATGGAAATCATGCACCGCCCCCCCAGCTCCTGCGAATGGGCACGCCCACGGTGCCGCGGTTGATCACCATTGCTCTTGAGGGTATCGAACCCTTGCGATCCTTTCGTATGGGCACATCACCGAGGATTGTGTGAAAAGCATCGTATCCCATTCCCCAAAATCCGAAATCAATCGTCGATGGTGGAACAAAGGAAAGCTGTTCCGAGTGATCGAACGAGAGAACCGACAAATGACGAGGAATGTCGATTCCGAATCTGCGAAAATGAGGAATTGCGGCCTCGTGCGCAAATTCGTCGTTTGGGCAGATGAGCATCGTGTAATCTGCGCGCTCAAGGACCGGCAGGATATCGGTTGCCGCCCAGACAGTCCGTACGAGTTCCGTGTCCCGTTCGGATACTTCCTTCCCCACAGGGTTGGAAAGGGCCACAATCGACCGGTACTCCGACGGTATGTCGTCTCCGAGCTTATCGGGAAGAGGGTATTTTGACAGGATCGAATCCGACTCCGCTTTTAGTCGGGCAAACGCATTGCGAAGCGTTGGAATATTGAGGGATGCCGCTCGCCGCAGTATCTCGAGCGCTTCGGCACTACACCAGGAATCACTCCGAGGATACTCATATCCAACAATTCCGATAGACGGACGGACCTCGGCTCCAAGCTTTGCTAAGAGACCCAACCGCTCCCTTTGCCACGAAACGGCGGGATCATACGGAAAAACGGCGCTGCGATGTCCCCATTGTGCAATATGCGCCAGAGCAGCCGACACACCGGACTCTTCAGAGAAATAACACCGCGATAATCCACGCTGCGCCACTTGCTCGTGCCTGTCCGTATGACGGTCGAACCACACCGCCGGCCGCTTGTAATTCAGAATTTTTGTAACTGTTTGACAATGACGACTGGGGGGGAAGGTGATTATGCATCCCAGATAGTGGCCCATGTCGCCGTCTATCTCACGGACAGCTTCTCGAAACGATAGAAGCCCGCTTCTGCTGCTTTCGACATTGAGGGACGCCACATACAGACGAACCCCGTATTTCCCTGCTTCCTGCGATAAAGCCTGCACAAAACGGTTTGTTCTATGGCTACGGCTGATGGAATACCATTCCGACCAGTCATGCACGAGCATGATTATGAATCCGGCGTCCCGAGAGATCCGACCGGACTCGCCGCCCGGACGTCTGCCGACAACGAATCGCTTGCCGCTTCTGTATGCATAATTTCCCTCGACCAGGGCATGATACGCCGAGGAGACCGTGCCGGGAGAGACCTGGAGTTCCCGGGCGAGCACCTCGAACTTCGGAAGGGAATCACCGGCCTGATATCGTTGATCTTTGATGCGCTCGATAAGGGTACTTTTCACGCGATCGGCACTTCGGATCCGTGTACGGACAATCGTCGAACGCCGACTCTCAACCTCGGACGAAATCAGGATGGGACCCCCGCGGCTGAACGATACCACTCCCCGCGAACGAAGGATATGGGTTGCCGAACGTATCACTCTTCGCGAAACACCGTAGAATTCGCCAAGCGCAGCCATAGAGGGAATCCGCCGCTCCCCTTTCGCCACGAAATCCTGCCGTATACGATCGGCCAGTATCTCCGCCGGTTTCATCGAATCTTCCTACTCACCTCTAACCTGAACTGAGCGGTTCTGAGTGAGGAAATGGCGTAATCCCATGAGGTGAGACGGGTTGAAGGAATTGCAGTGCATACCCTCTGAGGTATGAACTAGATTGCTGAAAACTGTGTCGGCCATGGAATTTTGCCATTTACCGCGTAAGACTGCGCAAAGAATACTAATGGAATAGGCCGAAGGCCTGTAC
>CAZEMW010000650.1:0-2678 GCA_964513105.1 uncultured Fibrobacterota bacterium | reverse complement strand
TCGGTCGAGTTCTATAAGAACCAGATCGGCGTCGGTGGGCGAGGTGTGAATATGGTGGCTGCAGTTTACGTGGACATGATAAAGTTCTTCCACCTCTCCGGTATCCAGCGTGAGCCGATACTGCCACGACGGCATTCCTCCGAATTTATCCATGAACGGTTTCCAGAACATCTCCGGCGAGGAACCGACATTCTCATCGGCAGTCTCGGGACGAAGCGGCATCTCACAGAAATAGACAAAACGCCCGTCATGACTCGCCATAGGCTGGCTGATACGACGACCTTCGGGGATCGTGTATAATGTTCTAGTTTCAAAACTGAATATATCGAGGAGTTTCAGTGTAGCATTGTCGCTCATGGCGACTGTTGTTCGATCGGGTATGGTTGACATGTACAGCGGGCTGCTGTAATGAACCAGTGGATCCCACCCTCTTGATCCACTGTCCCGGATTTTGTGTACCAGGCAGAGCTCGCCGGTAGCGACGTCTCCGCGTACGACAAACATCCCATGCTCGTTCTCCATGAAAAAGACGACATAAGCGCTGTCCGACGTGAACCCGGTGGCGGCATGATAGCCGGTGGTCTGGCTGTTTCCGGTTTGTGTCAGCTGGAGGACCTGCCTGCCGGTGGCTTCATCGATTAAATTCACACACTCCTGATATTTGTGTCCCTGCTCCATACGTATCATACTTTCGTCTGAATGCTTCCAAATAAATCCATGATTTGTTCTGCCGAACCGCCAAACTCAATACCGATCATACCTCATTCAGTGCACTTCATCACATGCTCAGTTGCCGGGGAGAACTGTTTTTTTCGAAGCTAATTAAAGTTATATGGAAAAGAATGAGTTGATCGGCAAAGGGTCTGCGAACCGGTAATTGGTCAAAAAAATACTGCCGGCAGCAGCAGCGTTCAGGATTGTTGATTACTCTAATATCGGGAGTAATCCAAGCTGCCTGCGCCCTGCATTTTCGTGCGTTCCCCGGATATGCCGTGCTCCGATAAAGCTTGGAGAAGCTCGGCTGTGCCTCGGCATTCCGCACTTGGCTGTGAAGCGTTTGCTGCACTGAATCTTCTCAAAAAGCAAACGGGGGACCTGAAACGACCAATCGCATCTCGGACCGTGTTCTGCTACTGAAAAGATCGTTTGATCTCCTACTTTCGGAACGGAAAATCATGGAAAACGTTGAAATTGAGAAAAAGAATGCCGGCGGAATAGAGGTCCAGGTCGAAATCTGCTTTAGGTTCAAAATGAAAGGAAGGAGCGATATCGGTGACCCGGTGACCAAGTTCAATGGTCATTCGGCCCTTTCGCACCAATTGTGCTCCAGCAGAAATGTTTCCTCTGAATTCCAGATGAACATCGAGATCTTCATCTGTAAAAGTAGCATACTTCCGTGATAGATAATCAATGTCGATGAAAGCCCTTTTGAAGAGGTACAACCGAGCAATCAGGCGAGTCTGCAAATAGCGTTTCGTACTACTAATTCGGTTGCTCTGAACCATACGCCCTTTTCTGCCCCCATACTCCCAGGCCAGAACCGATTCATCGAGAACATCTTCATTATTCCAGCAGTATTCCAATGCTGCCAGTTTTAGATTGGTTTGCAGTTGTAGAAATCCCGCATGGAATGTATTCCCCAATGGTATTCGTTCCGGGTGTTTTTCGCCTATGTGAATGCCGATGCGGCCGGCAAGTACGTTACGCGTATCGCCTTCAAACCAGATCAGGCGCTGTTCGTCTTCTGTGTTTTCATTAAGTACGCCGGATACCGAAGAACCAGTATTAACCGGGTAACGGAAGAAACGCATGTCCAGAAAGGCTCCAAGCTGGACAAGATACACTCTGCGCCGCCGAACCTTACCAAGCAAAGCGCTTCCGAAATCGCAGGAGACGTCGAATCCGTTACCATACTCAGTGTAGGAAACATCGGACCGCTTAGCCGGGTGCTTACGTGTATTGATCTCATAAGTTTCACGATACTCAACCCCCTCCTTGCGCCTTCCATCACATCCGGCCGTGAGGACATATCGGCCCGAGCGCCCGAAAGGAAATCCCGCGGACAATTGCAGACCCAGTGATTGGCAGTGACTGTTCTCCAGCTCCAGCCCCTGTCGATACATTCCCGCTCGGGCGATTCCGTAGTCCGAGGATGTCTCGCGCTCGTAGGCATACCGTATCCCGACACCGAGTTCGGCATTGTGGAGTCGTCGAATGTAGTCCAGGTTGTGAAAAGTGTTCCAGTGGTCGAAAAGGAACATGTCCATGCGCCCGGTTCCGTAATAGTGAAAGGTGCCGTCCGCCGCAG
Organism: uncultured Fibrobacterota bacterium; assembly: GCA_964513105.1. Lineage (GTDB taxonomy): Bacteria > Fibrobacterota > Chitinivibrionia > Chitinivibrionales > CAYFVL01 > CAYFVL01. Next base: position 370 of record CAZEMW010000650.1, on the reverse strand, counting down.
GTACATGGCTGATTCCAAGAAGACTCCGCCCGCGAAGATTGTATTCGTGTTTACCCTCATCGTAATAACCCCCGACTTCATTATGAAACCGGGCATACCGGCGGTCCAGGGTACGAGCGGGATAGAGGAAACGTTTGTCGACAACTTTTTCCTCACTGAACCCTGCGGTAAAAAGGCTAAAAATCACTATGGCGTAGAGGCGAATCTGCATCAGTCACCCCGGGTTGTGAATGTCAACGTGTACGGACGGGCCAGAGGTACGCCGAAAGCATCTGTAACTGCCGAGTCCAAACTGACTGAATATCGTGTGTTTGGCTTGAGCACCGGCCCCTTGACCGAGATGCCATTTTTGCCATAGCTGTTTCGGTAC
>CAZEMW010000649.1:0-2685 GCA_964513105.1 uncultured Fibrobacterota bacterium | reverse complement strand
ACCCATACTCGATGCGAAGTGTGTGGAATGCCACAACGATCAACAACGCAACGGGATTGATTTGCGTGGGGTGCCCGATGGGGACAAAGTTCGCGAGTGGACTCTGTCGTACAACCAGCTCGTGGGCAGAAAAGGGAAATATGTCGACTGGTGTCTCGGTGAATCAAATCCCACGTATCAGCCTCCGTATCGATGCGGGTCGTCGAAAAGTCCGCTGATAGATACTCTTCTTGCCGGGCATGAAGGAGTGGAGATGACGCAGGAAGAAATCGATAAGTTCTGCGTCTGGATTGACATGGGGATTCAGTGGGCCGGGGACTATGCAGAAGGCATGAGTGATGGAAACAAAGCAAAATGGGCCGAAGCAGTGGAGCTGCGTAAAGCATGGGAAGCGGACGAACGGGCCAATATCGAAGCGTACATCAGAGATCATGGTGGTGTCGGGGTTGCTTCGGATATCACGACGAAAATTGCCCCTGAACGCTTTGCGGGACTTTCGACAGTCGTGCGGTTCTCGAATGGATCATTGCGCCTTGATATTCACGGGGTACCGGACAGCAAAGGAAAGCCGGTCTCTCTCGAGGTGTACGACCTCAGGGGAGGCCTTTTAACCAGGCAGAAGCTTGAGGCAACCACCACCGGTCATGTTGGTATAACCCTGTTGGGCAAAGAAGCGCATGCCCGGGGCAACTATCTGATTCGACTGCTGGTGAACGGTCGTCGGTACTCGAGTCGGTTCGTGAGTATGCGAGACTGACCGAAATACGATAGAAAGTGTGTATTCACGGCGGACCGTAATGCAGTCCGCCGTTTTGTTTGTGCCGCAGTCGTTATTTTTTCCCGGGAGTAGCGCCATATCCCCTGGTCAATTCGAGAACGGCGATTTCGGGAGTGCAGTTGAATCGTACCGGGTAGATGGTCCATCCGATGCCGCGGGAAATGAATACCGGGGTACCGCTCTGTGAGTGTCTCAGTCCGGATGTGTATTCCTTGTTGCGAACGGGAAGTACAGGTGGGCCGTACCGGGGAACTCGTACCTGCCCGCCGTGAGTATGCCCGCAAACAAACAGATCCACCTGCTTCGTATGGTCCGCATCGGCGCTGTCGGGATTGTGTGCCGCGATAATGGTGCAGTCGTCTTCCGGAACACTCGAAATAAGTGTATCGAGTGCGAGATGGTCTTCCCAGAGGTCGCCCGCTCCGGCAACCCACAGAGATTTTCCGTTTCGGGTAATTTGCCTGGCGCGGTGCCGTATGCCGTGGCCACTTCGTTCCATCCAGCAAAGAGATCGATCGGTATCCGCCCAGTGATCATGATTACCGAGAACCGAGTATACCCCGTCGGGGGCTTTCAGTTTCAGCAAGGAGGGCCAGACGGTATCAATCTGCTTTCGAGAGTTGCGCTCGTGAATGAAATCTCCCGTGCACAAAACCATGTCTTTTCTTAGAGAATTGGTCCTTCGAACCACGTCTTCAATGATAAAAAGCGGCATGAGGAAACCGAAGTGAATGTCGGTGAGGTGAACAATGGTGAACCCCTCAAACGCGGCGGGGAGTCGTGGAACAGTGATGCGGTACCGATTAATCAGTATGAGGTACCGTTCTATGAACACCGGGTATGATGCGGTCAGTAGTCCGGCACCGCCGACTGCCGCTCCCAGGGTAAGAAAACGCCTTCTGTTCATAAGGGGTAGCTCGCCTGGGCTCCAGATAGTGGCAGCGTGAAAAGGAAAGCGCTCCGGTGTTCACGCTCGTTCGGAATTCCGGACGAAGCTCAGCAAAGCCGAAGTGCCAAAGCTCGCTTTACGAAAATGAGCCGAATCTCAATTCCCGAATGGGAAAAACGCCCCCGCACTCATTTTGAATACGTCTCGGTTGCGAAATTTGCCACGCAGTTCGAAAAAGAAGTAGGCCCGGGAGGTCACCCGTAGTTCCATGCCGGTGAAAAGGTTCATGAGTGATCCGATATCTGAGTCTATGTCGGATCTGTCGAATGGGGCCGGACCCGGGTCCCGGGGCTCAAACTCCTCAATCCACCGGTCCCAGCGAACAACCATGCCGGGTCCGAAACCTGCATAGGGCTTCAGGGGAAAATCATCGCGAACAGGAGGAATATATCGTCCGTCGCCGATATTCAACGCGAGCTGTGTGTATCTATTGCGTTGGGTAATCCGGTAATCGTTGTCATATGGTCGAGTACCCCGATCCTTGCCCCGAGTCCACAGATCGATAGAAGGAAAATAGCTGAACGTTCCGATGCGATCGAACTTAAAGGAAACATCGAACCGCACGGCACCACCAAGTGTGGGGCCGAGATTTTCAGGGGCGACAAAGGAGGCGTTAAGCCCCCACGCCATGAGAATATCGTCGAGTCTTGGCTGAGACCACGCGGATAGTGCGCTGAAGGCAATAAACAGGGCTGTTGTCCGCATTTTGTTTGTCATAGAATCGCTCCTGTTCCGATAGCATTCGGAAATGGTAGTCGGCGGTACCGGATGTGCTTCGTTTAGCAACGCAATCAGCATTCCGTTTTGGCGAATACCGCATTAGTCTCCGGGTAGACAGATCTCTTCCTGAAGTATATCGCCCGGGAATGGTGCCATGCAAGAATGCATTGACTTTGTTTCGCCAATCACTTATTTTAAGGATCTGTGGCAGCGTAGCTCAGTTGGTTAGAGCAGTGGA
>CAZEMW010000648.1:0-2692 GCA_964513105.1 uncultured Fibrobacterota bacterium | reverse complement strand
GTTGTACGGTGTTCTGACACTCGCCGGAATGTATTCGCTTGAAGACATCCAGCAGTTCCGTCAATGGGACAGCCCCACACCCGGGCATCCCGAACTGCATCCTGAACGCGGCGTGGAAAACACCTCGGGACCGCTGGGCCAGGGGCACTGTATGGCGCTTGGTGCCGCAATTGTCGAGCGGTTCCTTGTGGAGCGTTTCGGGGAATGGATGGCGCATAAGACGTACGCTTTCATCTCCGACGGCGGTGTGCAGGAAGAGATCTCACAGGGAGTCGGTCGGCTTGCCGGTCACCTGGGGCTTTCGAATTTTATCATGTTTTACGACTCAAACGGTATCCAACTGTCCCATAAGACCAAAGAGGTCACCCACGAAGATACGGCAAAGAAATACGAAGCCTGGGGATGGCACGTTGAGACGATCAATGGAAACGATGCCGGTGAAATCCGGGCGGCTCTCAAACGTGCAAATGAAGAAACCGAAAAACCGACCCTGATTATCGGGAAAACGATAATGGGACGCGGCTGTCTCACCGAAGCCGCAGCGAGCTTTGAGGGTCAGAGCAAGACCCATGGTATGCCGTTGTCTAAAGCCGGTGCGTGTATCAAATCAACCATCAAGAACCTTGGCGGTGATCCCGAGAATCCGTTTCAGATTTTTGATGAATCAAAAGAGCTGTACGCCCGGGCCCGTGAAGAGAAGATCAAAGCGGTACAGGCGTTCAAAGAAAAGCAGGCGGCCTGGGAGAAGGTGAATCCGGAGCTTGCAGAAAAACTGAAGAAGTTCATGAACGGCGAAATGCCCAATGTCGATTTCTCGGCCATTGAGCAGAAAGCCGACAGTCCGACACGTTCGGCATCAGGTACTGTTCTGGGCGCACTTGCCGAGCAGGTCGAGAACATGATCGTATGTTCCGCCGACCTCTCGGACAGCGACAACACTAATGGATTCCTCAAGAAGACCAAAGCGTTCGCCAGAGATGATTTCTCGGGCAAATTCCTTCAGGCCGGTGTGACTGAACTGACAATGGCCGGTGTTGCCAACGGTATGGCGCTTCACGGCGGTGTGTTCGCCGCTTGCGGTACCTTCTTTGTTTTCTCCGACTACATGAAACCGGCGGTCCGCCTGTCTGCTCTGATGGGTCTTCCGGTCAAGTTCATCTGGACTCACGATGCGTTCCGGGTTGGTGAAGACGGCCCGACTCATCAGCCGGTCGAGCAGGAAGCCCAGATTCGGTTGCTCGAAAAGATGAAAAATCTCAAAGGCAAAAGAAGCACGCTGGTTCTTCGTCCCGCGGACGCGGTTGAGACTTCGGTGGCCTGGAAACTGGCTATGGAGCACACCGACGGCCCGACCGCACTGGTGTTCTCCCGTCAGCCGATCCCCGATGTTCCGGCCGTATCGGGAAAAACCCGTTACGAAGAAGCGCTCAATGCTGCACGAGGTGCATATATCGTCAAGGATTGCGAGGGCAGACCGGATCTCATTCTTCTGGCCAACGGCTCGGAAGTCTCCACACTGCTCGAAGCCACTCCGACAATTGAGTCGGAAATGAATTTGAGAGTGCGGGTTGTTTCAGCCATTTCTGAGGGCCTGTTCAGCGAACAGTCCGAGACCTATCGTGAAGAGGTTTTGCCGTTCGGTGTGCCGGTATTCGGACTGACGGCCGGTCTCCCCGTAACGCTGCAGGGCCTGGTCGGTCCTCTCGGCAAGGTTGTCGGAATGGATCGGTTCGGGGCGTCGGCACCGTACAAAGTGCTCGATGAGAAATTCGGCTATACGCCTGAGGCCGTGGTGCCGAAGGTAGGGGCGTACCTCGAGGAGTACAAGAAAACACTCGCCAAAATGTGCGAGCTTGCGAAGTAAGTCGGTTTTCTTTTTAAAAAAACCGGGCCGGGACAAACAGTCGTTTGTTCCGGCTTTTTTTGCGCCGGCGGCAACACTGGAAGGGCGGCCGCTTATTATGCGACGGACGATAGGAGTGGTGGGGGAGGGAGAAAGCAGGTCCGTCAGTACCGATTTAACTGTCCGTCCGTTCACGTTTGTGCGCCTTTGGGTGAGCTATTATGCCCGCTGGGCGCTGATTTGACTTGTAGTCAAGAAAATTGCATCTCCCAGATCAATGCGTTTACGAGACTTCAAAGAATCTGTTCCGGGTTTGAGGCGAAACGGTCTATTTCAAAATCCCCTTCGGTGGCTGATAGTTGGATAATGCATCTTTGTACAGGGGAAGACTTATGATTTGGCCTTCATTCGCTGTTATGCTTTTGCGATAAACGGTTTAGTAGTTCCTTTTTTACAGAGGATTCTGTATTCTCCTTATATGCAAAGAAAAGGTAAGCAACCGCAATGCATACGAGGTAAACCCATGGCTCCCTTAGACTAAGGCCGTCAACATTGTTGAGCCAAGCGGCAATAATTACTCCACCACCCAAGCCTATTAAAAATCCAAATAATTCATTGCCCATTAGGATCTTAACTAATCCTTCATCACTTTCTTTCGTAGCGTCTCTAAATAGTTTCATTCTTCTAAACAGTTTCATTTGAAACCCCACGACCTACACTGGTCTTTTCCTTTTGTTGTAAAGTAACCAATAGCCTCCAAACAAAACCGCGTACAACGGTGGCGCAAGAGTATAGAAGAACTCATGGTTGAAATCAACAAAAAAAATCTTAAAAGAGTGCAATAGTTCA
>CAZEMW010000647.1:0-2702 GCA_964513105.1 uncultured Fibrobacterota bacterium | reverse complement strand
CCCCCCCCCCCCCCCCCCCCCCCCCCCCCCCCCCCCCCCCCCCCCACACCCCACTAGTCCACGGCAGCGTCAGATGAGTATAAGAGCCCGGGGTTACACTGTGCCGGCGGGAAATAAGAAAGACAGACCACTGTCATCCAAAGAACGACCATGGTAGCTCTCAGTTGCCGCCAATGACGTTCACGAGTGTATTGGTGCATTTTTCCGTCCGATCGGGTTTTCCACTCAAGCTAACTGCTCCGTATGATGTAAGATACCACGAAACCGGCTACACCGCAGCATTCTGATTCCGGGTATTATTTTGCTCGAATAAGCCGTACCCCCCGCGCATGTTTATCAGCTTTCAGCAAACGAAAAAGCTTAATGGAGTGAGTGCATGTTGAGAACATTTCCCCAACAGCGGGTCCGAACAGAAGAACCGCTCGACGGATTGTGGGACTTCGTTCCACAGCGAGAGAGAAAAGACAAGGGAAAACTTCCTCAATCGTATACGCGAAAAGTGTCCGTACCCTCGGCTTGGGAAACGCTTCCCGGCTTGAGCGACTACCGAGGGAAAGCCTGGTATCGACGTTCCATTATCCTGGAACAGGAGTCGAACGTGCGGTTGGTATTCGGCGGGGTCTCGCACACCGCCGTCGTCTACCTCAACGGCTCGCCTGTAGGGCGGCATTATGACGCATTCACTCCCTGGGAGATTGTACTTCCGGCGTTGGCGGCCGGCAGGCATGAACTCGTTGTCGAGGTGGACAATACCTTCGGTGCTCACTCGGCGCTTCATAAAGAAAACGATTATTTCACCTACGGTGGAATCACACGTCCCGTATCCATGCAGATTGTCCCGGATCTCTTTATTGATCATCTGGCGGCTACCCCCCGAAAGACAGGGCGAGACTGGTCGTTGGATTTACGAGTACGAGTCCGTAATTGCGGCAAAGAGACGATTAAAAGCGCGGTCATCGCTTATCTTGACACGGAAACCTTTGATCTGGGAATTGCCTCGGTTCCTGCGGGAGCAACCACACAGCTCTCGAAAACAGTGAGAAAACTTCCGGTGGAAACGTGGACGCCCCGGGAGCCGAACCTGTACTTTCTCAGGATTTCGCTGAATACCTCCGGAACGGAAACCGACGACTTCATCGAGCGGGTGGGATTCCGGGAGTTCAAGGCGCGTGGCCGCAAACTTCTGCTCAATGGTCGAGCGGTACGTCTGCGTGGGTACAACCGCCATGAAGATCATCCCCAGTTCGGGAACGCGCTCCCTTTGGCTGCCCAGTTTGCCGACCTCCAGATCATGAAGGATCTGAACTGTAACTTTGTACGAACCAGCCACTATCCGAATGATATGCGTTTTCTGGACCTGTGCGATGAACTGGGGTTCTTTGTCTGGGAAGAATCTCACGCCAGAGCGATTCCGTTCGACCATCCTCGCTTCCGGGAACAGATGGCCGAGAATACCCGTGAAATGATTGCATGGCACGGGAACCATCCTTCGATCGTTATGTGGGGATGCTTGAATGAATGCGATTCCGTGTCGAAGGAAGGTCGTGTCGAACACTTGAGAATAATCGAGCTTATCCGCCGGTTGGATCCCTCCCGCCCCGTTACTTTCGCTTCAAACAAACGTGAACGGGATATCTGTCTTGATGCCGTAGACATCGTTTCATGGAACCGGTATCACGGGTGGTATTCGGGCGATCTTTCAAACATAAAGGATGAACTCAACGCGTCGCTGAAATGGCTCGATTCACCCCGGAGCGGTGCCGCCGGAAAACCGGTTATCATAAGCGAATTCGGCGCCGGGGCAATTTACGGCTGCCGTCAACCGCACCGCGCGAAGTGGTCCGAGGAGTATCAGGCGGATCTTCTGGACAAGAGCCTTGAAATCTTCCTGAACCATCCGCGCATCTCGGGAACCACTATCTGGCAGTTCTGCGACGTTCGCGTGACGTTCGGATGGTTCGGATCACGGCCCCGATCGATGAACAACAAAGGAACCGTCGACGAGTACCGGCGCCCAAAACTAGCCTACGACACTGTGAAGAGCAGGATGATGGAAGCCGCGGAGAAATGGGATACTGAGAAATGAGAGGGCAGGAAATCGGTTGGACCTCACGGTGTCGACCAAGGCGATACGAATTCTCAAGGAAGGATCTGGAAAACACATGAAAAGAGTCGGTGCTCATGTCTCAATCGCCGGCGGAGTTCAAAACGCTCCAATCAATGCCCGTGAAATTGGTGCTGCAGCCTTTGCCATGTTTACCAAAAACCAGCGGCAATGGAAAGCGCCGGTGTACAAGCAGGAAACGATCGATGCGTTCAAGGCGAATCTGGAAGAATGCGGGTTTTCCCCCGACAATGTCCTGCCGCATGATGCATACCTGATAAATATCGGTAGTCCCAAACCAAACATTCGACACGCATCTCAGGCGGCATTTATCGACGAGCTTGAACGATGCCGCCTTCTTGGGCTCAAATATCTCAACATGCATCCCGGCAGCCATGTAAAAATGGTATCGGAAGAGGAATGCCTGGACACCATTGCAAAAGGTATCAACACCGCGCTCGAAGCGGTGCCCGATGTAACAGTCGTGCTGGAGAATACGGCGGGACAGGGAAGCAACGTGGGATATAAATTCGAGCACCTCGCCTATATAATCTCCAATGTGCGGGACAGGTCCCGAATCGGCGTTTGTCTGGATACC
>CAZEMW010000646.1:0-2702 GCA_964513105.1 uncultured Fibrobacterota bacterium | reverse complement strand
CATTCAGTCTGCGCTCGGAGGACGTCAAAGTATAAGGGATCTGGTCCTTCCGGGCGGACGACTGCGAGCGCAGCGGGATACTGCTTGTAAACTGTTGAATGAAATTCCGGGAATCGAGTGTGTTGAGCCTGCCGGAGCGCTGTATCTGTTCCCGAAGATCGATGTTGAGCGGTTCGGGATTACCGACGACCGACAGTTCGTACTGGACCTTCTGAAAGAAATGCACGTGTTGGTCGTGCAGGGCACCGGGTTCAATTGGCCGAGTCCCGACCATTTTCGTATCGTTTTTCTTCCTTCAGTCGATATCCTGGAAGAATCTATAAAAAAGATTGGCCATTTTTTGTCATACTATCGTCAGAATTAACACGGAACGTGCGTGTTTCTGTCGAAATCGACAGAAAACATGCATAATACGGCCGAGGAGCCCGTCGGATTTGCCCATTTTCGGCAAACCAAGTAAGCGCTGCCGGCTCCAAAAATCGCAAACGCACTGTGTTTGTGATCTCCGCCACAGACCTGCATTGAAATACTGTGTAGTCTAGAGGTGGAGCTTGAATTCGATTTATCACAATGGTATCCTTTAGCTCCAGGAACATACACGGGAGGATCACATGATTTTAGCCGGTGGGCTCTTCACTGCAGTTGTCTTGATCGGTTTCGCTACTCTGGTCGGACTCGTCGCGGAAAATTCGTAGGGCGATACCGTATTTGGTATAGACGAACGGATAGGGAAGTCCTATCCTCGTCGGAGTATCCGATGGAAGGTATAGTAGGCATTGACCATTACGTTCCACAAACCGCCGCCGGGTTTGCCCCAGTGCCCGGTCTGGAAAAGATTGGTCAGATGAGTGTTTGAAGGCATCTTTGCTTCACCATAAAGGGTTTTTGTATTCTCGAAACCATAGAGTGCTCCGTCGGTGTTTGCGGTATATCTCTCGAATGTCCGCGGAGAGCCAACTTCCATTACCTGTATATTCTTTCTTATACCGGGAACGATTCGATCGGCCAGGGAGAGCATTTTCTCTCCCACGACCATCTTGTCCGTCCGCCAGTCGTTGCTGAAGGATGCTTCTGAAAAATTCAGCAGAGTCAGAGTGGGGCGGTCGGGATCGTTGTCGTTTTTAAGGAGCACAAGATGATCGAGGTGTTCCTTATTGTTCGCTTGTATTCGCTCGTAGATCGTGTGGCTGTCCCTGTCTTCGAACCAGAACGTGGTATGCTTAAGCTCCTCCATGGACGAAGGATTCATTCCAAGATAGACCACCACCGCCGAGACCGACGGAGAAAGATTGGACAACCGACGGCTCCACAACCTGTTTTTGCCGGCTTCATCGAGCAAATTCCCGAAAAGAGTGTAGGGGCTTATGTTTGACACAAACAGATCGGCCTCGAACGACTCCCCCTGGTTCGTGTGAACAGCCCGTACACGGTTTCCATCCGTTTCCACCGAATCCACTTCGCGCCTGGTCAAAACGGCACCGCCGTTACGGGTCACCGCCAAAGCAAGAGCATCCGCAAGCCGGCTGAATCCCCCTCGAAGTCCGAAGGTGCCGTCACGATAATGAAGATAGTACATCATTATATGAAAAAGCGCGGCTCCGTTTTCGGCGGAGATGCCACCGTAGGGCCACTGGAGGAAAAACGCGTCCCGGGCACGGGAGTCGGTAAGGAAAGTTGAAATGTACTCTTTGTAAGAGCGATTATGGAAGCGGCTTACAAACTCTCGGTCTTCTTCGGTGAACGCGTTTTCGAGCTGAAACAGCGGTTGTATCAGGAAGTTTTCGAAATGGCTGAAGTCACTGAGCAGACGTTCGAGACCTTCGCGTTGATGGGGGAAGGTATCGAATAGAGCCCGATGAATATCCTCCTTGCGGGAGGGCATGCTGAACCGGTACTCAGGGCAGATCGCATGGTACATTTCCGGAAGCTCCAGAAGCTCGAGCCCGTCGGCCACTCCAAGCTTATGCAGCATATGAAATATGACACCGTCGGGGCCCATGGGCACGGAATGTATCCCCGATTCGAATGTATACCCTCTGCGCTTAAAGTTGTGTGCGTATCCACCGATTTTGGTGTGTTTTTCCAGTACGAGAACCCGCATGCCGGTGTTGGCCAGAAACGCCCCGCATGTAAGTCCACCGATTCCCGAACCAATCACTACGGCATCGTATTTACTCAACGAATATACCTCCGGAAATATTCCGGTTAATGACGACGCTTACCGGTCGGCCGTTCATTATTTACCGTTTTCCTCAACAAAAGGGATCTGCTCATGCAGGAAATACCATTGCTCAAAATGATCACGCAGTATATCCTGAAGCGCGTTGTACATATTCTGAATCAGGTCGTTACCGTCCGGGGCAATCTCCACCAGCCGAAGTTCGTAGCCGAATTCTTTTTCGGTTCGGACCATAAATGCCGTGAAAACCGCGATCGGGGCTGATGAGAACTTCACCAGCCGATCCAGCCCGGCCCCACCCCAGAGATTTTTCCCAAAGAGTGAAACCGGAATACTATAGTTCGTCTTCTCATCGAAAACCGTCAGAAGCACCTCTTTGCGTCGAATGACCGCGGCCATTTCCATACCGGCCGAAGTCCCGGGCTTGCCAAGCTCAATGAACCGAATCGGTGCAAACAGCCCCCCTTCGGTGAGCTTTTCGGCATGGGCGTGCACCCGTTCCGAGAGTTCCTGAGTGGTGAAC
>CAZEMW010000645.1:217-2711 GCA_964513105.1 uncultured Fibrobacterota bacterium | reverse complement strand
CCCACGATAGGTGCTGCAGTATTTGCCGAGGCACCGGTTTCGCCGGGACTTATCACCGAAGCCCTGTACATGTATGAAGAGCTGCCGGGGGTAAACAAATCCGAGTATTTATCTCCCACAGCAATGAAGCTTTCTCCGGACAAAAAGTATCTCTATGTGGCGGAAAATACCGGACGTCGACTGGATGTTATCGATGTTTCCTCAAATAGCGTAATAGACAGCATATTACTTCCCAATCACCCAACCGGCCTCGATGTCGCCGATGACGGGAAGGTGTATGTAACATGTTTTTCTCCGTCGCGCCCGATGGGAGTTGTTTGCGTTGTGGATGGGCCAAGCCGTACGATCGGAAAAGTCTTTCCTGTGGGGCACTCACCGAGAGCGCCCGTTGTCCGAGAATCTGAGCTGTTCATCTGTAATCAATTTAAGAATGTCGTATCGGTATGGAACAGAAACACGGGGGCGCCGATTGACGAGATCCCCGCCGTTCATGAGCCGTATGCGGCCGCATTGATGCCGAATGGGATTGGATTATTGGTCGCCAATTATTTGCCTTACGGAGCCTCCAACGTGGACACACTAATGGCTGAAGTGACGGTGATCAATGCCAAGAAGAAAGAAGTGGCTAAGAGCATAAGGCTTTTCAATGGTGCTCAAAGCCTGAAAGGCATATGCATATCTCCAGACGGCCAGTATGCATATGTCAGTCACATTCGCTCACTACATACCATGACGCCTCTGAATAAGATTGATGTCGGATGGATCAATGCAAATTCCATTAGTGTTATCGATATCACAGGCAGTGACGGCCTACCGGAGTTTGAGGGTTCGTTCTTACTTGATAATAGTGGTGCTGGTGCCGCCAATCCCTGGGGTATTCAATGCACCCAAAATCGCTTGGTTGTGGCGACGGCCGGAACTCATGAAATTCATATAATTGACCGCAACAAACTTCACGCAACAATCCGCGAACAAAGCTACGATAATATGAATTACAGCTTGTCACTATCTCTTGGGTTTACAGAAAGGCGAAAAGTCGGGGTGTTGGGTCCCCGGGCACTATTGCTTGATGGAGAAGACCTTTACGTGGCCGGCTATTTCTCGGATGAGGTTGAAAGATACCAACTGATTAGTGATGCCGACGCAGAAAGAATAGTATCCATTGGATTAGGTGGCAAAGAAGAAATGGACATAGTCAGGAGAGGGAAGTACAATTTTTCCGAGGCCAAAAAAATGTGTTTTCAAGGGTGGCAAAGCTGCATTTCCTGTCATCCGGATGCTCGTGCGGACGGGCTGAAATGGGATCTTGAGAATGACGGCAATGGTAACTTCAAGAACGATAAGAGCCTCTTATATTCTCATGTAACCGCCCCATCAATGATTACCGGAGTCCGTGATTCCGCCGAAATCGCAACTCGGGCAGGAATAAGGTATATCCTGTTTTGGGATCCGTCTCAGTTGGAAGATCGTGCTCACGCCATAGATATGTATCTCCGAAGCGTCCGGGCGGTGCCGAGTCCATATCTGAAGAATGGTGAGTTGAGCGAATCGGCAGTCCGTGGAAAGAGGGTTTTCAAGGAACAGGAGTGCGACGTTTGCCACACCCCGGATAACTATTTTACAGATCAGCTTATTCACGCGGGAAGGGTAACGCCCGATGATGGCGGTGAGTATGATGGGAATTGGGATACCCCGGTACTCCATGAGGTGTGGAGGACAGCCCCTTATAGCTATGACGGCATTTGTCCTACCATGAGGTGCATGTATGAAGAACCGATAAGTCATGGAATTACTGGGAACATAAGTCAGCAAGACATTAGTGATCTGGTTGAGTATGTAAATTCGCTCTAGGGAGAGAATCGACCGGTACGCTCTTTTTCGCAGTGCCGCCATTTCGGGAAAGGTAATAGAAGGTGACCTTTCCCTGCTTCAATAGATCCCCAATCTGTTGAAGTCTTCTTCAGTGCCCAAATGGTAGCAAATCGACCACTATCGTCGTCTATGTCCAAAGGGCCCAGGCCTGCGTCCGTGAGCTTGAACCAAAAACTCTAGTGGAGTTATCCCAGAGACAGGGGTGGAAACAGTTGTTCGCAGGCTGGGCGACAAGGCTCGAACTCTGCGAGAGTAATATAAAAACGGGGGACAGTAGTTTTGCGTAACACGATAATACTTGGAATTATACTTGCCATTCCGACTATGGTTTTTTCTTCGAATGACAGTACGGCCGAAAGTCGCCATTCGAAAGTCAAGTTAGATGTTTGGGCATGGTTTGTTCAAGGTCAGATTGTAAACAGTGGAAATGCGGAAGACTGGAGCAACACGGAGGCCAATACCTACAAATTTGATCATACATGGGTTTCTCAGATGTATTTGGGATTACGGGCCTCCCGAGAGCTCACACCCAAGACCACGATAGTTGTTCATCCAGCCTTCTGGTTGCATGCCAATTCGGTTTTTGATGCGCCAAATCAGAATAACGTCACCGGCTGGAAAC
>CAZEMW010000645.1:0-207 GCA_964513105.1 uncultured Fibrobacterota bacterium | reverse complement strand
ATTGAGGCCACGATATCCTCCGAATTCATGGAGGCAGATTTTCTGTCACTTGGTTTCAAGGTTGGCTACTTTAACTATAAGTTCAATCCGGAGGTCCGTAATCTTGGGGAATATCCCATCCGTAGCGTGACCAATCCCTTGTTTTTATGGAGTGGGTTTGAATTTGCCGACAAACACAAGGAACTCGGCTTGCTTTCTTCGATGGAC
>CAZEMW010000644.1:0-2727 GCA_964513105.1 uncultured Fibrobacterota bacterium | reverse complement strand
CATCTGCGGAAGGCGTATTTCGAGAAGCTTTCGCATATTCCCGAGAGAAGTCGGAAGATCGCCGTTGTCCGCCGCGGCGAACTCAAGGGCGAGATGGAATGCGATCATCGTGTCCTGTCGGGCGGCAAGGATAGCATTCATTTCTCGTATTTCTCCGAGGAAACTACTCGTTTGCCGATTTGCGTTCTCATTGCTTGAAGCAAGGACGGCAACAAGGCTTTCGATCGCTGTCTTGCCTCTGTGAAGTCGAGGGAGTAGAATCTCCATATCCCGGCGCAAGCGCTTTCCCCCAAATGGATCACCGGACAATGCCGATATGCACGGCTCGGACCGGAGACCCAGTACCTTATCCCACAGAAACGCGTTTGTCTTACCGGTTTCAAAATGTGATGAAGGGGTCTTTGACAAGGGTACATAGGACAGTATGCCGTCCTCTCGAAATGCCGTGGTATAGACATTTACGTCGGGGGTACCCAACCGACTAAGGGAGCCCTCGGTGCACAGACGGTATGCGGTATCGGCGACCATTTTCGGCTTGATGTCCGACTTGCATTCGCAGTCGTGGCACGGTGTGATGGGAAAGCAGGGATAACACTCGCGCGATGAGTGGATTACCACGTGACCGGAACCATAGGGAGCGGTTTCGGCAAAATAGGCACTGGCGCAGTGAATCGAAAGCACCCGGGTACCGACGTAATTGGCGACGTGCATCGGTCCCGTATCGTTTGTCACAAGAAGGTCACAATGAGAAAGCAGAGAAGGAAGATGGGAAAGGTTGGTCTTGCCCGACGCATCGATAACCTTCTCGGCACCAACTCTTGAAACAAACTCGCCTGCACGCTCCCGGTCTCCCGAACTTCCAATCACAAGAAAGCGGCATTTCGTTTTTCCGTGAAGGGACAGAGCCATTTCACCAAACTGCTCAACACCCCATTCCCGGAAACCCGAATTGGTGCCGAGCTGCACCGCCACAAGAATATCTCCGTGAGCGTAGCCGTTTCGCAGGAGGTAGTCCCTTGTGATTCGATGATAGGGAAGTCGTACCACCGAGGCGGGATTGAACGGCACAAATGGAATTCCGGCCATGCCGCGGTAGATATCGGCGACATTGTATGGATTCGCTTTCCGGTCCTTGGAAAAGGAAAAGAAATACCGCCCCCATTCGCCTTCGACATAAAGTGGTGTATCGGGACGGTAGAGGCGACCAAACCTTTTTTCTGCAGGAATGCGGGAACAGAGCTGCGCAACCGACACCTCATGATTGCAGTTGATAACCATGCTCATCGGCGGCAAATCACCAATATGTTCCAACACCTTTCCGACGACGTCGTCGTGGGGGCGATCGTCGGCTCGAAGCTGCACGGCAAGTTCGGCGGGAACGCCTATGGCAACATCGTCCAGTCCGATACCTTCCAAAATAGGCCGAAATTCGTCGACACACAGGACGTGAAGCGGCGTTTCGGGATATGTTTGGCGCAGGCCCGCAATGAGAGGCACCGTCTGAAGCAGGTCTCCCATTCGACTGAACTGAATTATGAGTATACCGTCCAATGTATCACCAAAAGGTTATATACACAACATAAGGGTAGTTATGAGTATTCTAACATTTCGGCACAGGGAAGTGCACAGGGGAAAATGTGGTACCTGCGGGCAGGGGGCCAGGACGGCTCCAGCCCAAGTTTCGCCGTCGAAAGCGAGCAGTATCCGGTGCGATACCCTGAGTCCCGCCCGGCGGGATAAATTAAGATCTTGTAATAGCTTATGCAGAATGCCGTGTGTCGGCTGCGAAACGTGGGCTGGGGGGCCGGAAAAAATGATGGCCCGTTCTTCGGACGGGAAGCACTCCTTCACCGGGGGTGCCGAGAGGGAGAGGGGATACGCGGAATGAAAACAGGGTCAGCCGTTGCGATTTCTCAGGCGACCGGCAAGCTGCCCGCAGGCGCCGTCAATATCCCGACCACGGCTTTTTCGAACCGTGGCAATCACCCCGTGGGCATAGAGTTTTTCCGCGAAACGACGGAGACGTGTCTCCTCGGGGCCGATACCCATCTCGCCGGTCGTTGGATTCAGAGGGATGAGGTTGACTTTGCAGGGAATTCGCCCAAGATATCGCACCAGCGATTCAACGGCATCGTCACCGTCGTTTTCCCCTTCTATCACGACATATTCAAAGGTGATGCCGTCCTCGAGGATGCGGGCGTATTCGTGAGCAGCCTCAAGCACTGCCTTGATCGGATAGCGTCTGTTTATGGGCATGATGCGGTCTCGCTTCTCATCCGAGTAGGTATTGAGCGAAACGGCCAACCCAACGCCGAGCCGATCCCGGGAAAGCTTTCGAATCCCGGGTACCAATCCGGCGGTGGAGACGGTTATCCTTTTTGGGGCCAGATTCAGGCCGTCACTGGAAGTCACTATCTCGCAGGCTTGCTTGAAACGATTGTAATTCAGGAGCGCTTCTCCCATTCCCATGAACACGATGTTTGTGATCCGTTTGTCCTCATATGAGGCTAAATAGTCGTTGATCGCCGCTAACTGCCCAATAATTTCGTGCAGTTTGAGATTGCGGACGAATCCCAGGCGACCGGTCTCACAAAATCGGCAGCCCAGCCCGCATCCGAGTTGACTGGAAACACATGCCGTCCTTCGTTTGCCGTCATACAGAAGTACCGCCTCGATCAGTTCTCCGGAAGGCTCAACCGGAAACGCAAATTTCACGGCATCTTCGGC
>CAZEMW010000643.1:0-2734 GCA_964513105.1 uncultured Fibrobacterota bacterium | reverse complement strand
GCATCTACCTGGCTCGCATGGTGAAATGGGGACGCAATCTGCACGGACGAATAGCGCAGCAGTGCCGAATCGACATGCCGCGCATGGCCGAGGCGCTGGGGTGGGATGAGACCAGGCAGCAAAAGATACTCACGGAAATAGACAGCCTGACCTTCTCCCGACCCAAACGGATCCATACCGACTACGGACATCTGGTGGACCTGGCAAATGAGTTCTGGCTTCAGACGGTCAGGCGAACCCGGGGTACCGATGTCGATCTGGCGGAGATGGATATCATTGATCCGAACTCTCTAATAAGAAAAAAGGGAAATCTCCATATCCGGCTCACGATCGATCTCGATCTGCAGCGTGAACTTGAGCGTCTGGTGAATGCGCGAGGGTACGGTCCCGATACCACTATCAGAACCGATGTCCGGGTAGGGAGTTTCGGGGAAGATGTGACATTGGGATACTCGCCACGTGATACCGTACGGCACAAGACGGTTCTTCGTGACACACAGACGTTCAGTGAGCCCAATTCCGAGTACGAAGTAACGCTCGAGCCGGGGGATACGCTCGTTACCAATATCCGATACAAGAAATCGGGAAAGAACAGATATCGAAGAAGCGCTTTTTATTATACGCGCAAGCCGATGAAAGTCGACGGACAATACTTTTCGTATTGTATTCTCGACTCGAAAAGCGGAAAACTTCTCGCCTACTACTCTCGTGACAAGATCGGCTCACGAGTTGCGTCACTGCTCCACTTCCGAACCCCGAACGGATCGTCGACCGCAAAGCCGATCTACAATGCATTGTGCTATGATCTGGGAGTTTTTCAGCCCTACAGCAAGTGGACTGATACCCTTTCGGTGGGGCCCGACAAACCGTGGCAGCGGACGTTACAGAAACTGAAAAAGGATGTGTACGAAGTGGTCTATGCAAAGAGTGCGGTGCCCGGTAAGGGGTATCGCGTGCATAATCACGGCTACATCCTGGAGGGATGCAACTATGTTTTCGATCACCTGGCCACATCGAACAACATCCTCGGTGTAGAAACGGTCTACCGGCTCAATCGTCGGTTGATTGATGAGAACGGAAAACCGTCGAAAGACGCCTTTGCTCTCAACAGGCTTTTTTATCGCCTCGGCGCATTTGGACGGATCAAGAATGAGCTTAAACTAAAGCAGGTTACCGGCGTGCGGGTGTACAAAGAGCTGGCGCGTATTGTGGGGGTCGATGCCGACTCGATGATTACGTATGGGAAGCGGAGGCCTATCTCGGATTCAATGTACTCGATCGGCCTGGGAACGCTCGAGCTGACGCTGTACGAACAGGCGCATATGTTCAATATGCTGTACGACAACACACTGATCGAAGACCCCGCAAACCGCCCGAGCCTGGTTCTCGATTCGCTGGCGCTCAACGACAGGGTAATACCTGTGGCTGCGCTCGATACCGTCACCCGGTATCATCCATTCTCGGATATCAACAATATCCGCCCAACTCATCTCGGATTACACAAACGTCTGACGTCGAATAAATGGGACGGGCTTTCGGAGTACGATGTCGCATATACTCCGGCGGACGACAGCGTGTCATTGTACGACACGCAGTTTGATCCCTTTGAAATGGCGGTGTCTCAGCCTTTGAGCAACTACGCCAAAAGCGGAACCACCGACGATGTCCTTCGACCATTCAACGCCGACATTACCTCAAAGCGTCGGACGAACTACGGGCAGTGGAATGCGGTCATACGGGTCGATCTGGCGGAGTTGGGGGACGGTACCGCACCGCCCGACATACGCGACATAACGATTGCCTGCATTGGTGAATGTAACAGCACCTATACCGGTGCACGTGACGGAAAATCCCTCCACAAGTTTCTTACCCGCGACCTGCTCAAAAAAGCAGGACGCAAAGCGCCGCACGGGTTCTATGAACAGTACGAGCGCTACATTCGTCGGGTAACACCGGATTCGGCCAAATGCTGCGGACCATGTCCCGAGGTGCTGCAGACGGCCGCGGCGGATTCTGCATCATCGGACCCTTCGACCGCTATGGTTTCGGATTCGGTGGGAGTGCCGTTGGAATAGCCGGTACCAGCCCTTTCGGTTCAGTCTTCTCCCCGAAAGATACTCGACGCAATCCAGTTAATAACGGTAAGAACCAGCCAACCCAGCAGTGCCGCACCAAATCCACTGATATAGAAACCGGGCAAAATCCAGGCAACGAAGCCGAGCATTGCGGCGTTAATAACCAGAAGAAAAACGCCGAGGGTCAGGATCGTGATCGGCAAGGTAAGCACGACAAACACGGGCCGAACGATCGCATTCACAATCCCGAGCAGAAAAGCGGCGATAAGAAGCGTCAGAAGCCCGTCGACCCGCATACCGGGCACAATATAGACCGCCGCCCCCAAGCTGAGTGCACTGATCACGAGTTTTCCAAGAAATTCACCCATATCTCCCCCCCGGGCCGTCCGGAATCGGACGGAAGATCAAATTTTGACTGTTTCAGTTGTCTTTCGTTGTCGAAAAGAAATATAGCAATTCGAGCGCCTTTCCGGGATATGACCTTGGGGGACGGAGCTGCGGTCGTGCATTTGTTTTCGGGTTGGGACTGGGGGGACGGAGCTGCAGTCAGGCAATTGGTTCCGTTCCCGTGGTTGGGGGGCTAACCCAAGTTTCGCAGCCGACGCACGGCATTCTGCGTAAGCTATTGCACGATCTTAACTTATCCCGCCGGGCGGGAC
>CAZEMW010000642.1:1459-2742 GCA_964513105.1 uncultured Fibrobacterota bacterium | reverse complement strand
TGTAGTCGTAAAATTCCCATTTCCCTTTGATTCTTATCGTGCCACTGACATCCCGTGGAGCATGCTTTTCGTACTTCTCACCTATGTGACGGACAAAGGGAGTGTAAAGCTTATTTTCAGAGATCGCGTACTTTCTGGAACGAGCTATATGGGCCAGTACCCCGCTCGCACAGACTTCTATGTTGTAGTCCCCCATTGCAACGGTATGCGAACAGAAATCGGCATCTGTATGTATACGGGTAACCAGTTCGGTGAACATGTTCATACGCGTAGTTTCAGGTGTTCGTATACCTGGAAAATGGGAAAGAAAAATTCTGAGTTGGTGGCCGAATAGGCTCCCGTCGATCTTCACTGCTAGTTTTTTGTGACGTCCGAGTATGGTGGCTGGAATATATGCGAAATCAGTAAATTCGAAGATGGATCCGTCATATATGAATGCAAGATCCCATATGGCACGGCCATCTAATCGATAGAAGGATCTCCATTTGAATCCGTTCTCAATGAGAAATTTTTGAAAGCGCACCTCAGTAATATCATTGTAGCTTATTTCACAGAGACCGAAAATACGCGTCCCCTGAGCTACCATCGCTTCAAGCACTTCCACAACTTCTTCCAGATCACGCTTTGATTTACCGCCACTTAGTATCGGAGGGGTTATACCTGTATTCCACCAAGAGATTCTGGTACAGAGATTATCTGACATGAGTTTGTAAAATCTATCGCTAGTAGGGGCAAGGGGTTATTGTATCATCCGTTTTTGCCTTGGCCACTTACCGAGTGCACCTGTAGCGCCATATTAATATTGTGCCACAACGCATCACGAGCCCGCCGGGGCAAAGCCTCAATACTCTTCAATTTCTTGATCAGCCGAATATCAATTTCTTCGAATTCCTTCGTTTTACCCTTGTGCTCCTCCACCAGAGCAACCAAACTCACCTCCAGGGCATCCGCGAATTGCTGGACCTTCGAGATCGGTATGCTGGTCGCCTCGCTTTCATAGTATGCCACTATGCGCTGGCTGACCCTCATACGTTTTGCCAGTTCGACCTGTGTAAGGCCACGCTTTTTCCGGTACATAGTAATATTGTCCCGGACCGTTTCAACGATATCTGATTTTGCCATGTACATAAAATAGCAAGAA
Organism: uncultured Fibrobacterota bacterium; assembly: GCA_964513105.1. Lineage (GTDB taxonomy): Bacteria > Fibrobacterota > Chitinivibrionia > Chitinivibrionales > CAYFVL01 > CAYFVL01. The sequence goes on along the minus strand of CAZEMW010000642.1, from coordinate 1,601 downwards.
CTTGTGTTCGGGTACACGAGAATTGTATATTAAGCGTACACAAAGAATGTTCATTTTTGCCTTGACAGGCATCCTGAAAACGCAAAAAAGCCGCCCGATCCCGGCCTGAGAAACTAGGAATCGAGCGGCTCACGATAGATCA
>CAZEMW010000642.1:0-1449 GCA_964513105.1 uncultured Fibrobacterota bacterium | reverse complement strand
AAAGGTGGGATTTTATCTGAAAAATAAGGGGGGAATTTATCTGAAAACCATAGTACCAAGTTCAGTCTGGCTAATTTTGCGAATTCTTCTGGTCCTGAAGAGTCTCTCGCCGAAAGCTGAACGCTCTATTTCGGAATGTTTTTTTCCCTTGGGTGGTCCGGGTCGTTTTTTAGACATACTTCAAGATATATTCCACTTGCCAAAAGTGAGAAGTAAAATGTATATTACACCAGAAGATTCTGAGCACTCTTGACAGGGTCAGCCGAAAACGCAAAAAAGCCGCCCAGTTCCCCCGACCAAGGTTCGAACTGGAGCGGCTCACGATAGATCACCCCCGGAGGGGCGCCCATTATGTCTGAAAAATACCACCCGCCCGAGCCGACGCCCAGGATCGTGACAAACGATCGGGTGCTTGCGGCCTACCTGCTTTCCGAGGGATGCGAGCTGGACCACCTGGAGCGAAACGCCCGCCGTCGGGTCAGTTTTGTGTTTGCCGGTGAGAGAGCCCGCCAACTTCGGGAGGCATACCGGGCGGGGGTGGTCAGGCTTCGGGTGCACCCGTTCCGGGAAAGTCTTGTCACCGTCCGCCGCAGGATGGACGAAACAAAAAGGAGCGCCCCATGCCCAGAGTCCCGGATGAGATTATCCAGAGCCTGAAAGTAAACACCTCGATGCTCTCCCTTGCCAAAAAGTACGGCCTTTCTCCACAGAAGAAAGGTACCAAAGGGTACATGGCAATCTGCCCGTTTCACCAGGTGGACGGCCGCCCCGAGTCGCAGCCTTCGTTTTCCATAAGCCCGGAAAAGAATGTCTACCACTGCTTTTCGTGCAACGCCGGCGGGGATCCGATCAAATTTGTAATGGATATGGAGAAGAAGACTTTTCCCGAGGCGGTGCAGAGTCTTCTTGCTATGTCTCCCGAAGGCGGGCGGCAGCGAAAGGTAAACCCGGCGGCGAAAGGAAAAAGCGAACCGGCCGATGAACTCCCGGAATCCGAACGCAACCGTATCCTTGCCGAAGTAATGCGCACCGGTACGCAAATGCTTCGCAACAACAAAACCGGCCGGGAATATCTGGAAAACCGGGGCCTGGACCCGCTCGAACTGCTCAAACAATACTCAATCGGGTTCTGGAACGGCAACCAGTACCCGAACCTCGCGGATGAGGAGCGGCAAAAGCTCGAACAGCTCGGTCTCTTGAATGAAGGCCGGTACCTGTTCGAAAACTGCGTGGTATTCCCTCTGGTAAAGGATAAGAGCGTTGCCACAATTTACGGCCGAAAGGCCTGCGGCGAAGGCTCGCACTACCTCCTGCCGACCGCCCGCCAAGGCTTGTACTTACCGAAACAGGGACTCAACCCGCGGGAGCCGGTCATCGTGACCGAAAGCATAATCGACGCTCTTTCCCTTTTCGCCGCCGGGGTGCATAATGTGTTGCCCTGCCTGGGGG
>CAZEMW010000641.1:0-2743 GCA_964513105.1 uncultured Fibrobacterota bacterium | reverse complement strand
GGTACTCGTACTCAGCGAAGCGGTACTCGGGTTTTTCGGGGTTCGGGGTTCGGGGGTGATGGCCTGCATTTCAGTGCAGGAAAAGAGTTCAGGCCGAATTGAAGCATTTCCGACTATCCTCGATCGCGCAACAGTATTCAGTGACCTATTCGGAATGGGAAAAGAATGTCAAGAGAATTGATTGTCATGCCGAACTGGCTGGGTGATTACCTCATGGCACTTTCCATCGTTTCGAAAATGGACACGCCCTCGGGGCATCTGCGTTCGCTTCTCTCCCCTCCCTATCTGATCGAGCTGACTACGTTACTTGCGCCGCAGCTCTCCTGCATTCCATACGATCGCTCATCAAAATCCGCTTATCGCGACACTTTGAAGAGGATTCGACAAGAGAAATTCGATCGGGCCTCCCTTCTCCCCTATTCTTTCTCTTCGGCGTGGACGATTTTTCGGACAGGCATTCGGGTCCGGCGCGGGTTGTCCAAGGATGGTCGGGGACTCCTTCTCACCAGTCGACTTCCCGGCTCCCTGAGAGACCGGTCTCGCCATATACTCGAAGAATTCGCGACCATTCTGGAGCAACCGTTCCGCAGCCCCGAAGAATGGTCGGTAGCACCGCCTATCGAACTGCTCCAGAGATACCAGGGAGCGATTGTCCTTTGTCCGGGAGCCAAGTTTGGGCCCTCCAAACGCTGGCCGGGCTTTGAGAACCTTCCGCACCTGCTTCCCGATACCAGATTCGTAGTCATCGGCTCCAAAGGTGACGGTTTGCAGGAGCCCCGGATGAACACCGTTACCGATCTAACCGGAAAGACCAGTCTGACCCAAGCCGCCGCTATCCTTGCCGGCGCCACGGCGGTAGTATCCAACGATTCGGGCTTAATGCACCTGGCCGGATTCTTAAACGTCCCGGTCGTCGGCATATTCGGTTCAACATCTCCCGTGTGGACCCGCCCGGTGGGCAGTCACGTCACCATAGTCGAAACCGACGAATCCTGCAGTCCCTGTTTTAGGCGAACCTGCCGGTATGGCCACTACAACTGCCTTCGGGGGATTTCCGCGGAGAGGGTGGCTGAGCTGCTCAGGTAACCGTTGGGTTGAGTTTTCCAAGTTCAAATGCCCTGTGGAAGATGCGTTCCGCAATGATCGCCGATCAGGAAGGCAACCTGATCGAGATTGCGTCGGATTTCCGGGAATAGTTTATTTTATGTGGATAATGGTTAATACTCTGTACAAGCCCCTTCCCCAGGCAGGAGAGATATGCTGTTTCCCAGATTCTTCGGCATTTTTGCACCACTATTTATAGTCCTTCTGATCGGCTCACTGATTATTGGCTGCACCGAGACACCGAACGCAACGGAAAATGAGTTTGAGGGTGCAGAGAAAGTCCATAGAGGCCTTTCTCCAACAACATCTACCAGTGAAAACCCAAGCACAATCAGCAAGTCGATGAATTCGAAATCCCCCAACCATCTAGAAGAGATTTTCCATATCAACCCCCAGAGCCAGACCTGTAACCCCTCTATATCTCAGGATACAATGAAGTTTAAGGGCTGTATGCTCTGGCTGAACTTCCAAGGACAGCTAAACGTCAACGTCAATTCGACAATATCCGGTTACACCACATCCGGAGTTCCTCAACATGATCGAATCACCGTCACCGACACGAGTAACACTGTTGTCTGGTACATCAAAAACTCTGAATTTGGATACTCTTCGGATGCCCATATTCAGGATCCCGAATGGTCGACTCACCCGGACTACCTTGCCTGCCTGCTGGACACGAAAGAAGGGTACTTGGACAACCATTACTCTATTTTCAGCGTCCACATGCTCTCCCGCAGGGTTTACCGACTGTGCGAGAAGGATGTCGGGGCTGTAGCCACACCGCATCTATGGATTGAGCAGGGACATACCGGCGGATTGGCCGATACAATGACTTACTCCGACTCATTGGACGACTTCGCCGCGCCTTCCTGCATAGAAGACATTTTCGGAACCAGAAAGGTGAAAATTGTCTATCACAACAGAGCTTCGAACTCACAAATAGAATGCATTGATTACTCATCATCCCCTCCTTCGACATTTACGCTTAAGAAGCCGGAAGGCAGGGAAACATGGTGGACGGAGAGTCCTCTGATCAGTCCCGGCGGGGATTGGGTAACATACAGTTGCGCGGAGAGAGCCAACGGATCCGTCTACGAAGCATATCTGCAGCATCTATCACCCAACTCTGAACCCGTTCTCATTTCTTCTTCCGGATCGGCTCCTCACTGGTGGGTGAATCCCTCCTCCGGATCACCTTACATTATATACACCTCCATACCCGGTCATTACCTTGTTACGGCCATTCCGTCTTTTGAAAACGGGTTAAACGGGGAGCACGGCAGCACGTTGAGAGTGCCGGTTGACCTGGACGCTATGGGTCGTGCACAAATTCAAAGCCGGGAAGCGGAAACTATCGCCGGCTTTCCATTTAAAGGTGGCTTATCTCCGGACGGAAAGTACCTGGCTACGGGCTATCAATTCACGTATATGGCTTCACTTGCCTCGAGTTCCGGGACCTCCACCGTCAATTCTATCCCATAGACCCAATCACCGTACACCGATCCACGTAAGCGTTTGAATACGATCAGTAAGGACAGCCGACCGCATCCCCGATAGCACACGCCCTAATGAATCTAAGACCCAAACTGAGCGATTCTGAGTGAGGAAATGGCGTAATCTCATGAGACGAGACGGGTTG
>CAZEMW010000640.1:0-2745 GCA_964513105.1 uncultured Fibrobacterota bacterium | reverse complement strand
TTGAAGCACCACCGGAAGTCAATCGCGTCTATTCTGAAGCTCGTCTGCCCTCCCCCGGTATATTTTGCAGTAACGTTCGCGATTTTTGGGTCTCTTGATGCAATCATAAAGTTCTCCTTTTTTGTTGGCCTGGATGGCCGGTTCTGTCTACGATTACCAACTCGATTCGCCCGACGCGCACACGCACCAACTCTGATTAAAGGATCTTCCGTTTCCTTCGGGCGCACGCTCCTTCGCCTCAGCCCTGATCCGTCTCACGTATCATCCAGTTCACATACGGCTTAATCTCTTGCACTAATCGCCGTGGAGATATCCCAGCCTCAACAGGATCGTTGAGTATTCGTTCGGACATTTCAAACAGTTTACACCACTGAGGGAAAACCAGTGCCAAACGTGGCAAAATATCGCTAGTTCTGAATGAACTGAAATGCCCGGATGCCATCAGAAGGTATGCACCTTCGGTGAGAATGAAATTTCTCGCCAGTTTTCTTGATGCCTGGAAGTTGGTTTCCTCCATTTCATCCAATTTCGACGGAATTGCATCGGCAAAAAGAGAATCCGGGAACACCCCCTCATTGAGCCCCTTCACACAATCCCTGACCCACCACAGGCGCGTCTTCACAATTTCGGGCGATGGGACAGGTGTTGAAATCCCGACTTTCTCCAAGTCACTAATGACATCTGTCCCCCAATAGAGCAATGAGTTATACTTCAGAATGAATCGCCAAAATGTCTCCTTTTTCAGTGTTGTAACCGGATGACAATTTAGGTGAAAGTCCTTAATGAACGGGTATTTCACGGACAAATCGCTTTCGCAATCTCTCCTCCACAAGGTATCGGGAGCCCCGCTTTCATCCTCAACAAAGGCCCACCAATCGACATCTGAATACCCAGCCCATGCCTCACCCGACCCAACGCTACCGGCAACATAGCAAGACAGCAGTTTTTCCCCGAATCTATTCCGGCAGCAAGCAAAGCATTCCTCTATCGCCGGTTTGAACTCTTTCTGAATTTTTGGATTCATGGGCCTTTCCTCTGTGCGCATTTTCTCCTGTGAGTCTGGATTTGCAAGCGGCATTTTCCTCACTCACATCCAACTCATTATTCCATCGCTGCAGGTTTGCGCTGCCGTGCGACAGTAGATTTTTCAGACTGCCCAGTTTCATTTCTTCGCCGCCTGTCGGTTTCGACCAGGGGTTCGGCCGTGTTGCCCATAGCGTTTTTTCCTTTCGTTTCCAATGCATAGATATATGGCGAAGGCGGCATTTCCTTTCAGAGCTTGCTGTTCCAGTATTCGACGTACGCTTTGTAAGCGACTGCCGATGTGAGAAACTGAATGTGCTGTTCCGGAGCTATTCGGTATGCCGGTATCCACTCAACCCCCAACCGCCGAGCTTTTTCCATTCGGTGGTTTCCATCAATTACGTTGTATCTTCCAGGTGCAATTTCGCCCAGAATGACTGGCTCGCCAAGCTGAACATTGTCCATATGCTCCTCGTTTATCGACGAGAATCCTTCTGGAAAGTCATCAACACAGACTTGTTCTGTAGCGAAGTCCATAGCATTTGAATGAATGAAATCAATCATCTTCGAAATATTGAACTCAAAAATGCCATTGGGGTAGATCTCATCGCCGTTCTTCACAGGGCATGGGCTGAAGTCTTCCATGATCTTCAGTCTTCTTCCGGGCTTTAATGCACTATTCTGTGACTTCATAATCTTGTTTTCCTTCTCAGGTCTGTCCCCTCCCTGACTATGTTTATGAGACAGTTTTTTTGTTACCGGAAACAAGCTAGAGGGGGATTGGGGAATATACCATGTATCAGCAATCCAGTTAGCAACAAACAGCCTGCACCGGGCCCCTCTGTTCGGAAGGAGCCCGGAGAGCCGAGGGTCCCGGGCGGCCCGGCCGCAACCAAAAGAAGCGAATCCGTCGTACGCCGACTCGGTGAGGACGAAGGAATTGTAATCTGCAATTAAAAAACCCATTGCAGGAATCCTCAAACCCGATTACAATGCCCATAGTCATTCAGCATCCGCAGGGGATTCTTCTTTCTTCAATGAATTGGCCTTCCTTGCGCATTCATCGTGATGATAGGTCTCCTTCTTCACTTTGTTTTCATCCGACCAGTAGTTCTTCTGCTCATCTATCCATTTGCTTGTTCCGAGTTTGCGTCGCCTCTTCAAGTTGTCAATACAAACAGAATGGGTAGTCCATACTGGGTCATGGGCAAATTGGATTAGCATTGTGCAAGGCAGGTCGGTACAGGCCGCACAACTCTCCAACCCCCGGCCTTTGGAGCATTTATGTATCTCGCAGTGGTCATGACGCCATTTGCCTGCGCATTTGCCACACTCACATCCACAACCATGGCATTGTCCGGAGATCTTGTCGGCGCACACACCACAGTAAAGCCCACAAGCAGGAGCCAACATTCCCCGATCACTAACCTTTGTGCCTGGTTCGATTTTCATTCCGTTATCCTTCGCATTCGGTTTATTGCGAGCCCCCGCAGCCAATATGCCGGCTGATGCCGTCTCTGCAAATTCCCCTCTCGTCACATTGCTCATTTTCCATAGCTCCCCTGGGTGTACGAGTGCGTAAATCTCTTTGTTCTTTTTCCCGAACCGTCGTTGCAGAAAATGGAATCGCCGTTATCGAATCATTCATTTCGGGATTGGCCCCGGATTTCCGGTAAATCGTTAACCCACTTGATCAGTTCCGCTTCGACTCTGTGTTGGTTC
>CAZEMW010000639.1:0-2757 GCA_964513105.1 uncultured Fibrobacterota bacterium | reverse complement strand
CCGGTCAAGAGGCTTCGATGAGCGCCGATTCGCTGGGCTACCAGGCCGAATACGTATGCCGCGGGGAATGCCGTCAGCTGCACAAGAAGGAGCGCCACCATTAGGGAACCGGAGTCAAGCCCGATAGACAACCCGAGATCCGCAGCCGAACGAATGAAGGTATGAACGCCGTCGATATACAACCAGTAAGCAATCAGAAACAGCAATAACGGCTTGCGGGAGCGGATATCACGAAACGTTGTCTTGAGCTGTGACAGGCCCCTTTTTACAACGGTATCGGCTCGATTGGCTTTTGCCGCTATATCCTCCCGAACCCAGAAAAACAGCGGAAGAGAAAAGACAAACCACCATACCGAAACGGTAAGAAATGAAGCTTTCGTGGCCGCAACCGTATCACTAAGTCCGAACGCCTGAGGGTTTTGAACCATTACGATGTTCAGGATAAAGAGAAGAGCGCACCCCAGATATCCGACCGCGTATCCAATCGACGAGATGATGTGGAGTTTGTTTCCCGGCGCAACTGAGGGTAAAAGCGAATCGTAGAAAAGGTTTGCGCTGGAAAATCCGATGTTTGCCAGGACAAACAACCCAATCGCCCATACCCACTGCCCTTGCCCGACCAGCGGGAACGCTGCGGTCATCCCCACACCGAGAAGCATGAAAACGAAAAGAAAGGTTTTTCTATTGCCCCCGGCGTCGGCAAAGGCACCCAGAAACGGTGAAGCCGCAGCAATGAGAAATCCCGCAATCGCATTACCGGCATTGAGCCGAATAGTCGAGAAGGAACTCTCGTATCCGGCGCACCAGAATTTCTTGAAAAAGACAGGGAAAAATGCCGCAAGTACGGTAAGAGCGTAGGCCGAATTGGCCCAGTCATACAAAACCCATCCGACGACACCTCGCCTGCCGGCGCTTGAACTCACGTTTTTTTCTCTTTTTTCTCAGCTGCTGGGAAAAGCACATTATTTAGAATGAGACGATATCCGGGCGACTGACGATGCAGATCGAGAGTTGTCGGGGGATCGCCTATTGCGTGCGAGTAGTCCTCCGGATCGTGTCCGCCGAGAAACGCAAACATTCCTTTTCCGCGGACCCCATGAAGATATTTGATTCGGTTCGTGCCCGGTACGGAGCCCAGAACAATGGTACTTTTTTTAAGCACGTGCTTGTTGAATGATGTTGCCAGCCCGTAGTAGCCTTTTACTACTCTCGTATGATTTTGCGTCAGCATGGTAGGAACCGGGTCGAGTTTTGCGCTGAAAGGAAACAACTCAAAATCGACCGCCTCGGAACGCATGGGGGTATTAACTTTGTTTACATCGATATTCCCGAAATAGGAGGCCATCGGGTTTGTTTCGACCTCAAACCCTTCGAATGCAAAACAGTTATCGTAGTTGAGCTTTTCCCGATACTGCGGGTCCACCCCGTCACCGTCGAACACCCCGTCGGCGATATCCGTTCCCAGTGCGGCAAGGGAAATGTCCAGTGTGTTGGGGGCACAGCACATGGCGAACAGAAATCCACCACCCTCGACATATTCTCTAATAGCCAGCGCGACCGCTTTTTTCAACTCGGTTACTTTCGAGAACCCAAGCTCGCGCGCCAATCCTTCGAGCTCCATTTTCTGACGCTGATACCAGGGAGTGTGACTGAAACTTCGATAGAACTTGCTGTACTGCCCCGTGAAGTCCTCATGATGAAGATGCAGCCAGTCGTAGTTGTCGAGCTTTCCACCAACAACATCCCTGTCGTAGACTTTATCGTATTCTATGTCCGCATAGGTCAGAGCAAGGGTGACCGCATCATCCCAGGGAAGCTTGTTCTTTGGGGTATAGACGGCTATTGTCGGCGCTTTCTCAAGCGTCACTTTGTCCATGTTGCTGTTCTCAATGGTTTCGAGAATGCGCGCATAATCCGCCGGTGTCACCTTTTGAACCTCGACCCCGCTTCGACGCGCGTCCAGAACCACTTCGTTGGATTCATCGACGGCGAAAGAGCCACCCCGATAATTGAGCAGCCACGTGCACTCAACCCCGGCTTTCATCGCCCGGTAAATAACCCCATAGGCCTTCAGATGGTCGGTTTGCGCGTCATCCATAGGAATAAAGAGCCTGCCGTGGGAGGTAGTTCCAATCCCCATCGATACGAGAACAAAAAGAAACAGCGTAGACGCTCTACGCGTCCACGCCGTTTTGAGGTTTTCCGTTGAAGGTATCATACCCCTAAAATAAATAGGTAAAGCGAAGTCCTCCAACTTTGAGCGTATAATTCTCCGCACCAGCATTTTCATCATATACCTTTTCATACCTGCCCGAAAGGGTCGCGGCAAGTTTTGAAGTAACCGAATACTTGGCTTCGGGCTCCACGGAGACAAACGTAAAAAGCTCTTCCCGCCTCTTCGAGTGCTCGACTTCATACTCATACTCGCTGTCGGTTTTCCTCTGATACTCTCCTTTGAGGCGAAACGAGAGTTTGCGCGGAATGGCCGTTATCTGAAAATCGTTTGATACCTTGTATCCGAAGCTCTCCAGCGAATCGCGCACTTCATTCTTGAACCGCAGAGTCCCTGAAAACCTATTACGGATAAGACGTCTGATTTTGAAACCAAATCGGCCACTGATTTCATTTACGGTGCCGTCGTTTTCATTCATTTTCGACGGATCCACGTAATCGGTGAGGTCATTGTCCCATAAAAGGCGGTATTTACTCGTGGTATCAATTCCATTCTCAAAAAGCGGTGTTGCCTCCAGAGTCGGT
>CAZEMW010000638.1:0-2760 GCA_964513105.1 uncultured Fibrobacterota bacterium | reverse complement strand
CACCGGCATCCTGGAAGCCGCCGGGTTTTATAGTAGATATGACGAAGCGGTACGGGAAGTCATTCCCGAATACGGCGAAGGGTGGAAGTCCAAAATAGCGCTGCCGCTTGCCGGTGAACACAGCGGGTACAATGTATTTTCAGTCGTCGCCCAGGATCCCGACGGCACACAGATACGCAGACGTGCCCCTATAAAGGCTCTGCTTGGAATCATCTCCGCCACAAATTTCAAGCAGCGCATACGAAAAATGATAGAGTATTACCACGCTGACCGTCTGAATTACGCCGTGGCGGGCACCCCGAACCGGCTCGAGTACGATCAGGGATTTTTTGTGAAGCTCGGTGACGGCGCGGCCGACATCAAGCCAATTGCACATCTGTACAAAACTCAGGTCTATGCGCTTGCCGAATATCTTGAATTGCCCCGCGAAATCCGTGAGCGAACTCCTACAACAGATACGTACTCAATGGCGCAAGGGCAGGATGAGTTCTATTTTTCATTACCTTTTGATAAAATGGATCTATGCCTCTATGCGAAGAATAACGGCTATAGTCCGGAAGATGTCGCTCCTCTGATAGAGCTTTCTACGGAGCAGACTTATCGAGTTTTCAAGGACATAGATGTCAAGCGATCGACAACACGATACCTTCACCTGCCTCCACTGCTGATAGAAGAAGTGCCGGAAATAGCGCATTCGTCGGTAGTTTAGCCCAACTCGACCGCGAAACTTGAGCCGGGATACTGTACAATACGATTGTACGACGCTTTGCCGGGAATGCCGTCAGTCGGGCGTGAGGCTTTGATCAGGCCTGGGTTGTCTCCGCGGTACAATCCCTTCGTTCTTCGACAGGCTGGTCATCGGTCGCGTTGTCGGGCCGCGCCGTGACGGACACTTCTCCGCCTTTCCTTTTTTTGGTCTCACCTGAGCTTTCCGCATCGGCATAGTACTTTGAATATCGGTAGTACCTGAGTCGGCGATCCTGACGGGCCTGGTTGAGGATCAATCCCAACATGTTTGTTTCCAGATTCGGAAATTCCGCGATTACCCCCATTAGATCTTTTACGTTCGTAGTGCCCGCTTTTACAATTGTCACGACGCCGCCTATCCGCTCGCTTACTACCGCCGCGTCGGAGGTAACCGCGAGCGGAGGAGTATCGATCAGAATCAGATCGAACCGCTCACGAGCGATTTCCACCACCCGGGCAAAAGTGCGGGAGCCGAGGTACTCCTGACTGTCTTCGGTACACGTTCCACAGGGTATGCATAGCAGTCCCGGGATGTGGGTTCGCATAATTATGTCTACCAGTCGTAAGGGTGTCTTTTCTTTTTCTTTTATCGAACGAATCAAATCGGACAGCCCGGGCTTCCGGCTCAGGCCAAGCAGACGATGAACCGTGCCCCTCCTGAGGTCGGCGTCTATCAGAAGAACTCGAGATCCGAGGCGTGCAAAGGACGCGGCCAGATTCACCGTAATCAGGCTTTTACCTTCTGATGGATTGAGGCTGGTTATCGAAAAACCTCTCAGATTTTTCTCTTGTATTTCATGTCGCAGGCGAGTCCTTATGGATCGAAGCATCTCCTTTACGTATTGAGGAATTTCCTTGTTCTCCAGTACGATATTCCGGATACCGCGGTCTGGTTCAAGTTTTTCTCTTCTGAAGAACTTTCCTCTTGAGTTGAGGCGAATAAGGGGAAGTGCACCAAGAATCGGGTGTGACACCATTGGCCCAAGCTGTCTAATACTTCGAACCGATTTGTCGACCAAATCAATAGCCACAACCGGACCTATCGACATGCCTGCCCCAAGAAACAGCGATATCACGGCAAGCTGAAGCAGCTTCACAAGAGGAGGGGGCGCAATAGGTGGAACGGCGTAATCCATAACGTAGACATCCGCCTGTTCGACCGCGTGTTGTATTCTGGCTTCATTGTATCTGCTGAGAATATTTCCATAAATCTCCGAGTCAATGTGGTGCCGGCGTTCGAGCTGAGACAGCCTCAGTTCTTTCGAGGGTAAGCTGCGTAAACGAGACGACAGGTTTTCGATTCTTCTCTTTTCAGCTTGCACCATCTCGCGTATGTCCTTGAGGTACTCATCGAGGGCGCGTTCCGAAGATGAGTACACGTTGTCCAGACGTGTTTGGTAATTGAGTCGCATTGGGTGCCCCGACGTATATGTACGGGAAAGCTCTTCGCGTTCGCGGGAGAGTTCGGAGTACTCTCGTCGAAGCACCTCGGCCGCTGGAACATTACGGTCCTGAAGAAAAACAAGGATTTCGCCTACAATTTGATCTCGATTTTCTTCATCGGCATTTTTCAATCTTTCGTGTAGCCGACGAGCCTCCCGCAGGTATAGTTCGTCCCCCGAGATCCCCGATTCCACATTGCCCAGGCCGGCAATCCTCTGTCGAGTCGATTGATCGACATCGATAGTTGGATTTTGCGAAAGGAAGGCGCGAAGATCGCTTTCAGAATGATTGAGCTGCTTACGGGCCTGCAGTAGCTGCGCATGAAGCGCATTCAGGGTCTCGAACGTCCGGCGTCTGCGAAAATTCAAGTTCAAGCGTACGAATTCATCGGCAATTGTGTTGGCTACAGTCGCAGCCAGGTCGTAGTCTCTTCCCTGAAATGCAATCGATATATGATTTCTGGCCTGGTGAGGATTTGGAGCCGTTACGTCCAGGTTCTCCAGCAGAGCATCTATTGCCTTTCTTTTCTCGATAATCTCGAAAGCAAAACTGTGCGCGGTATTGGTGAAT
>CAZEMW010000637.1:0-2771 GCA_964513105.1 uncultured Fibrobacterota bacterium | reverse complement strand
GCATACGAGATCTAGTACGGTCTCGTGGGCTCGGAGATGTGTATAAAGACAGATTCAATCCGGTGATGAATTCTATTTCGTGCACTCATACTATCCCTCGCCCGATTCCCGGGAGCATGTGTTGGCGACGTCCGAATACGAAATACAGTTCACCGCGGCCCTGGGATCGAAAAACCTTATCGCCACTCAGTTTCATCCGGAGAAAAGCGGCCGGGTTGGGCTGGGAATCCTTCGTGAATTCGCGAAATGGGACGGTACCGTATGCTGAGCAAACGACTAATATCCTGCCTCGATGTCCGAGACGGCAAACTGGCAAAGAGCATCAAATTCGTCGATACGAAAGATATCGGCGATCCCGTGGAGAAAGCGAAGCTGTACTACGAAGAAGGGCTCGATGAACTGGTGATGTATGATATTACCGCTTCGAGCGATAAGCGTGATATCATGATCGACGTGGTCAGTGATGTCGCATCGCAGGTGTTCATTCCTTTTTCGGTCGGCGGTGGTCTGCGCACGGTCGAGGATTGCAGTCGTGTTCTGCTTGCAGGTGCCGAGAAGATAAATGTCAATAGTGCCGCGGTAAAGAATCCCACACTGATCTCCGAATGTTCCAAGGCATTTGGTGCTCAGTGTGTTGTTCTGTCAATGGACGTGCGAGCGGTGGATCCGCATGAAGGAATCCCATCCGGCTATGAGATCGTGATCAATGGTGGTCGTACCCCGATGGGAATCGATGCCGTTGAGTGGGCCCGACGGGGCGAGGAGCTTGGCGCCGGAGAGCTGGTGGTCAATTCAATCGATGCCGACGGAACAAAGGCCGGGTACGAGCTGACTCTCACCCGCACCATTGCCGAATCGGTAACGATCCCGGTAATCGCTTCGGGTGGCGGCGGCAAACCCGAGCACCTGTACGACGTTCTCACCGACGGTAAAGCGGATGCGGCACTGGTTGCGTCAATTCTTCACTACGGCGAATACACAATTGCGGAGCTGAAGAAGTACCTGGCCGATCGCGGCCTGCCGATTCGCACCCGATACTGAGCGGACGGTGATATAGGCAATCTCACCGTCGATTACCAGACAACTTCGAGAGCACCAACCTACACGGGGCGGCCGGAGATGCCGACCCGTGGTACTATTCCTTTTTGCGAGGAAATCGGCCGTAGGTCCAGGCAAACTCCGCCACCATCCCCATACGGCTCTCGTCGAACATATCCCAGGTGAACCGCCAGTCCCAATTCCCGTGGCCCGTCCCCGGTGTGTTGAATCGGTGCGATTCGCCGAGCCCGAGAATATCCTGCAGGGGCACGATGCACATCTCGGCACAGGAAGAATAGGCCATACGAAGGAACCTTTCGAGGAACTGGTCGTCGCCGCAGCCCATGTATACGCGAACCAGATGTTTTTCGCGATCACCCAGGGAATTGTACCAGCCGATCGAAGTATTGTTGTCGTGGGTCCCGGTATACACCAGGCTTCGCTGCTCATAATTGTACGGGAGATACGGGTTGTCCGGATTGTCGTCGAACGCGAACTGCAGCACTTTCATTCCCGGAATCTTTGCTTTGTCCCTTAGAATCCAGACATCCTCGGTAATCATTCCCAGGTCTTCGGCAATAAGAGGAAGTTCCCCGAAATCCTTTTCAAGAGACTTGAAGAAGGTCATGCCGGGGCCTTTCTCCCATTTGCCGCTCTCGGCCGTTGCACTCCCGGCGGGAACGGCCCAGTATGACTCAAAGCCCCGAAAGTGGTCGATACGTACCATGTCGACCATGGCCAGAGCCGCCCGCATCCGTGCTTTCCACCAGGCGTATCCGTCTTTTTTCATCCGATTCCATCGAAACAGAGGATTACCCCAGAGCTGACCGGTCGCGCTGAAATAGTCCGGCGGTACTCCGGCCACACGGCTGGGTTGGCCTTTTGAATCGAGCTCGAAAAGCTCGGGAGATCCCCAGATATCGGCGCTGTCCAGAGCGACATAGTACGGAATGTCTCCCACAATCCTGATCCCCCGTTCCTCGGCATGCGCTTTCAGCCGAGCCCACTGCGAGAAGAAAAGAAACTGGACAAACTGGTGATACCGCACACGTTCAGCCACCCGGGGCCGGATCTCTTCAATCGCCTCTTCCTTATGCAGTCGAAGCTCCGTGGGCCATTCAAACCATGGACGCCCTTCAAAATGTTCTTTCAGCGCCATAAATATCGAGTAGGTTTCAAGCCACCAGCCGTGAGACTCAACAAACTGCTCAAACTCTTTTGAAGACTTCGTTCGCGCAAACGCGATTTCGAACAGCCTATGTTTTTCGATTCTGACTTCATCAAAAGAAGCACGGTCCTCGTTAAAGCGAGGGTAGGTGTCCAGATCGCTCTGCACCAGCAATCCGTCCTCGAGCAGCTTCCGGGGGGAAATGAGCACCGGATTTCCCGCAAACGAACTGAGGCATTGATAGGGTGAATTGCCGTACCCGGTTGGGCCAAGCGGGCACAGTTGCCAGATTGTATGGTTGAATCGAGCGAGCGTGTCCACCCATCGAAATGCATTGTCGCCCAGATCACCAACCCCGAAAGGGGAAGGAAGTGAGGTTGGATGCAGAAATACGCCGCACGATCTTTGGATATCCATAACGCTCCTCTCAAAAGGACTTTGGTTTTCGGAATAGCGACAAAATAATTCTCACCGTTGGAAGGGACGGCTGAATTGTGACCTGTTGGGCCAAAATGTGCTCGACACGATTCCCCCGCCGCTGCGGGACCGGATGGAAATTCTCCAC
>CAZEMW010000636.1:0-2772 GCA_964513105.1 uncultured Fibrobacterota bacterium | reverse complement strand
CTTCAATCTTGTTCGATTCCTTCCCGGCACAGACAATCACAACCTTGGTCGGAGACGTACCCGGAATGGGGCGAGCACATGAAATAAGTTGTGGAAAGCATGTTTCGTTTCCGTAGAACCCGATTTGTCCGGTCCCATCGGGACGCACCGTAAAAAGGTCGAATGTGTTCCATCGTTCTCGATCGTTATACCCCCATCGCGTGTAGAGTACTCTCCCATCGGGAAGCATGGTAAGGAAGAAATCGCTCGCTTGATCGAACCCAATTCTTCGGATGTAATTCCCGTCGCCGTCACACAGATACAAGTTCATAGTGGGGCCGCCATTGCAGGGAATCTTCACCCGTGAACGGTCGGATGAGAACATGATATCACCGTTGGGAAGATATACGCCGTTGAGATCCCTGCACGTGAACTGTTTGCTATGATCGAATGTTATTTGACGAACCTCTTCGGTAGAGAGATCCATTTCATGGAGATGGTACGTTTTTCCCGCGGCGAAAAGAAGTTTTTTTCCATCATAGGAAACGCAGGGATCACGCTCAACTCCCTCAGTTTCATAGAGTGTGCGTTGACGGCAAACGCCGCTTTCCGATACCTCGAGTAATGTCATTTCCGACGGCTCGAAATCCGATTTGTGCTTCACAAACCCCTGACGACGGTCCATCTTCTTTTTCACGAAGACTATCTTCTCGAGATAGTCATGGTACTTTGTGAGTCGGGTTTTCCGTCGAAACGCACACAACTCAATGTAGAGACTCTCCCATTCACTCTCACCTCCCGAAGCAGATTTCAATGCGGTGTAGGTGTCCCTGAGATCGGACCGGATAACGTCACCCAGGGAAGAAACGATACTATCGGCAAGATATTGGTAATCTCGGGTGTCATAGACGTAGTTGTCGGCCATCAGCCAGTCTTCGAAAAGGGCATCGAAGGTGAAAGATGTCGAAGATTTCAAACTGTCGGATAATTCGGTCGAGAATTCCGGCACCGCCCTTCCTGCATTCACGATCACCATTATACCTGCAAAAAAGAATCTCCAACCGGTTCCCGATCCCTGTGATATCATTGGTACTCCCCGTTTGATACAATATCATTAGGGCCGAAACTATCCTCTCCCTGCTCACCCTAACTATCCTCTATTATATAGCAAAAAGCGACTGATTTCAGAAAAAAAGCCATTCCAACCTGAATTGACCAGTTTTCACAACCGTTGCGCAACCCAAGGAGTACCAGTGCTTGCATGTCCCTGCCGGCGGTGCACCATTTGTAGCCTTCTGCGCGGTTTCTCGTGGAATGAACCTGACTTTCACGGCGAATAAGAGTTTTGAAAATCCTGTCCGTATCTCGAAGGCCATACACTGCAATGCTTTTCATGCAACCGGTCTCATGAAATTACGCCGGTTTCTCACTCAGAACCGCTCTGCAGATGGGGTACCTCTGAGTACAAATGCAGAAGTCATTAGGAGACAGCCGGTTTCCGGGTTATCTTTCGCCAACCGTTATCGGTTCGATCTCCGAGAATCAGCCGGTACCTTCTCAGATAAGTACATTCGCCTTGAATTCGACCGAAGGGCACTACCCGAGAGTTCGTGATCTCAGCCCAAGTTTCGCAGCCGACTCACGGCATTCTGCGCAAGCTGTTGGACGGCTTTCGAAGACAAGGCGCATCACGCTTGCCCAACCGTTTCTCGAGGATATTTGAAAAAGCGAACCGCCTCCTCAACAAGTCCCATGTCCACTTCGGTATTGAAACAGGGACCGTTTGGCCGGTCGTTTATGACTCCGTACACCGGTATGGGGTGGACATCCTGAATACCGAACGTCAGATCTCGCTCGCAGGCAACAGCAACGATGCCGTCGGGGCGAAATGTAGCGACCCGTTTTCGGGCAAGTGTCCCACCGTTGACGACTTCCAGACGAAGGCCGTACTTTTCACCAAGTCGACGTAAATCGCCCACCGGACAGCGACCACATTGCACACAATTATCCACCGTCCCCGTGATTTTTCGGTTACACACGTCAACCTGCAAACAGTGTGGGAGGAGAACCAGAACGCGATCACCGCGAATACGTTTTCGTTGCGCCATTGTGAGAGCATTGTTGACTTTCACAAAAGAGGTGCGCAAGTAATTTCGCTTGACACCCACCAGTTGACTCAGCCCGGCTGCTATCGGGAACAGTACTTTGACCGTAACCGACTGCTTTCGATGCGGGTACAGAACATCGATGCCGGTGAGCGCGGTAAATGTTATGAGGAACAGCCCGGCACCTACGAGAAAAACGCCCAGACCAACGACGGTGAGAACCAGCATGGCAAGCCAGGGCGCAATCTGCATGAGCCGTGGATGAACCAGATAGTAGATAAGGCCGGCGATTCCGGCAAAAAGGAAGTAGCTCAACCAGCAGAATGAGAGAAAGGTCGCCTTCGTCCAGGCGGCCCTCCACATAGACTCATCCCTGCTTTTGTTCTCCGACTTCGTCATTTCGATTCCGCTTGTTGGACCATTTTGACTCGGCACCTGATGATGATTTCGGTATCACGCAAATGTTGCACCGAAAGAGTGAATTCTCACTGCCGAGTCTGCCGAGGCACCCGGCCTTTCGGGCTTGGACGCCCTGTCCGACAAATCCGCGGGACATGCAAAGAGGCACTCCCCCTCCCGAATACCCGAAAGGGGATGCTTACTTAGAGCCTGTCCGAAACCCCCATTCGGCGCGTCGACCGGCTGCGAAAGCGCCTGGTTTCGTTGTCCCAAGCCGTTCTGGGCGGAA
>CAZEMW010000635.1:0-2773 GCA_964513105.1 uncultured Fibrobacterota bacterium | reverse complement strand
GCCGTAGCCTACTGTCTCCCGGTCGGTATCATTTCATAAAACTCTATATACGTACATCACGATTTGATGAGGTACATGGAATTCGTGTGGGACACTCTCATCAATGAGCATGGACATGTGTTCTTCTGAAAATGCACGTACTTTTTCTTCCTCCAGCGACGCACCAACTCCACGGCATGCCCTCAATCGTCCCGTCCAGGACTCATAGGTAAAAGGAATTCCCTCATCGTACGTATGATAGCTCTCGAGCCGGAAATTGTCCGGCAACCAATCCGGCAAAGAGAATACGTGTCGCCTGCTTCCTCCACTTTTCCACTCCGGATTGTATGCGGATACTAACTGCAGCGATTTCCGCGTGAGGAAATCTTCTTCCGGCAACCATCCCATAAAGACAATGGCGAACAGACCTGAATTCTTCAGAACTCTTTGTACCTCACACAACACTTTTTTCCGATCAAAATACGGCCAACACTGCACCGCGGATACTGAGTCAAACGTGCCGCCGGGCAATCCCGTGTCCTCGGCCGGGGAGGCCCGCCATTGTATGTCGAGCCCCAACTTCAAGCTCCACTCTCTCGCCGACTCGATCTGCCGACCGGATATATCGACTCCCGTCAATTCAGCCCCAAACTTGTACATTCGGATAGGAATGACTCCGGAGCCGGTTCCTATGTCCAGATGCCGGGTGTTTGTCCGGGCAATGCCGAACAGGTGGAGCATTTCATAGAGGCTCTGCGGATATATGTCACGATACAGTGCATAATCCAAAGCGGTCTTGCTCCAATCGAATTCATTGCCGTTGTCTATGTCACTTCTTTTCATGGTCTCGGTTTGTGCGCTAGAAGTTTTCTGTACCCGACCCTTTGGTCCCATCCGACTCCGGGATGTGCCATCCTCAGATCTTATTTAACCAAATTGCTTTGTGAAGCATTGCCGATAACTGTAGCATTCATCGGTTCATCATCTGCTGCGATCCAGGTGAAAATTTCATGCAAAGCCACTCGGGACCATCCAATATTCACCTCGGAGGCCCAAAACGTCGGCCGGAAGCCGGTTTTTCGATATAGACGCTCTCCGAAAATCGGTTTCGCGAAAAAGGTGACTAGAAAAAAACGGTGTAGGCCGCAGTCTTCCATTTTGATTGAATCCTGACACGAATAACCGGTTCGTGCCGGCCGACAGATATGCTACCCCAGTGAAATATACAGAAGAATTCCGCCACTAATCGATATTAACTGTGTCTTTTGTATCTAAAGTGGTCAAACTGTATCACCATAACCCGACCGGCCAAAGTACTGCATGAATGAATCACCCGAGCAGAGACCGGCACTCCGATATGCCACGGAATGCACTCGCATCGAAATTACCGTTTCCGATGGATGCCGTCTTCCGCCACTCCGCAGGCCGGCCGCCGAATACGGGGTGTCCCTACCCACCATTTTCCGCGCAGGCGGTCTGCCTCGTGGTGAAATCCAAGATTACCGGCGAGGACCGGCTAATTCTTTTTCGCGTCGGTATTGTCGAGGGCTTTTTCCATAATGCCGCTTGAAAAACCGGGACAGATCATACTGGTCCGTGAAATTCAATGCAGAGGCGATTTCTTTTATCGATTGGTTCGTGAACAACAGGTGCCGGCCCACATTTTCGGCACGGCGCTTGTCAATGTAGGATTTCAGAGACAGGCCGAGTGTGTTTTTGAAATGACGAGTCAGGTAATCGGCCGAATAGGCCGCATCGTGGGCGACATCTTTCACCGTGAGCTTCAAATGACTGTTTGCATCGACAAAATTGACGGCTTTTGCCACAACGGCATCACGTCGGCTCTTTGCGGAACGACCACGAGGCCTTGAGTCGGATCTATAGATATGAATTACCGCCGTATAGAGACTTGTGAGTACTTCATACTCGAGTTCGGTAAGCCCGCGAGGTTCGGGCAGATACGAACGGAGTGCCTCACGCAGCGGATCGAGGAGTGATGATGATTTCAGAACTCGCACCCCGCGCCCGGTAGATAGACCGGTTATGGCGCATTTGCCGGAAATATAGGAAGCCTCATTGTTCCCGTATTTGAAACCGTGGTGGATTCCCGGCGGAATGATCACCACATCCCTGTCAGTCATTTCCAACCGCAGCGCACCTGCTTCGACAAAGGCCGTTCCGCCCTGGTGAATATCAATATGCCATATATCGGTATGCGTATGCGCACGCACCAAATGCCCCGGCTTTCTCCGACCAACTTCGCAGAAAAGAAGACGGAGTCCGATATGTTCCCTGCTTGAATTCGGTATGCCGGTGTTTCCGTTCCGAGCCGAGACGGTCGGTTCGGCTTTCCTGTTCAAAATCCTCTCCTTTCAGCCGAGACAAGCTCTTCGTCGGAGCCCGCACGACCCGCGGATGGCGTGTATAGCCAATACAATATACCACCAGTGTCCCCCTCGAGGGATATGGTATGATTTTTCCGTTTTCGATCTGGAAGAGGCCGGTAGTTTGGGCCGCAAGCCGTTCAGCTAACTAAGGGACTTCAGCCGTATAATGCTATAATTTTGCCATTTTTAAGAAAATCACCAAAGGTTAATCCTCCTAAACTATAGAAAATAGTTCCATTTTTGTAAGGCTCAAAGGGTTGTAAAGTGTGTGGATGATGACCCATGATAATATTAGCACCAGCTTCTACAAACTTATGCGCACAATCAATTTGTCTTTTTGCTGGATAGAAAGAATAATCATTACCCCAATGCAAACTAAGAATTACGGTGTCAACATTTGATCTTAA
>CAZEMW010000634.1:0-2775 GCA_964513105.1 uncultured Fibrobacterota bacterium | reverse complement strand
ATAATCTCCGACTCTGACCCGCTACTGAGATCGGTCTCTGCCGTTTCGTACTTCCATTCAGACTTCCGTGTGTTCGTTTGAAGTCAGTTGATTCAGCTTGCCCTGCAATGTCTCAAGTGTTTCATTGGTATGCACCAGACGACGGCATACGAGTTTGGAAATGTTTGAGATGACTTTCAGGGCAAGTTTGGGGTTTCGATCGCGAAGCTTATCGAGATCTGGTTGACACAAGGCAAGGAGAACCGTGTCTTTATCCGCAACGGCGCCCGCGCTTCTGGGCATTTCATCCAGAAGTGCCATCTCACCGAAAAACGACCGCTCTCGGATCACTGTTAAGACGATGCTTCCGGAGTCTTCGATTCTCTTGCGGATAGAAACTTCACCCGAGTGCACGATGTACAAACCGGCACCCGGCATATCTTCTCCGAAAACCACTTCACCGGCAGCATAGCGTCGCTCGTGAAGGGTACGGTCAATCTGCAGGATCTCATTGGTCGAAAGCCCTTCGAACACCGGGAGCGACCGAAGGAGTTCCACCATGGCTTTTTTTTCTTTGGGAGGGCCGAAGACATAGCCCCACAACGGACTTTCCACAGCGATGGGTCCCTTCGCAAAATGGTGACCACCTCTTACCGTGAGATCTCCGCCGCCGGGTCGACCGTTTCGGGCTTACTCCTCCTGCTCGGAGTCGTTTTCTTTCGATTCAGGCGTGTAATTCGATGTTTCAGTAGAGGAGCAATCCGGGCATTCGGTGTTGCCGGAAAGACCCGCCACGAAAACTCGGCGACAGCGACGACACTCTAGAAATCGTAGCGTTGGAAACCGACTCTCGTCAACCATAATGTTCTCCCCATTTTGAACGGAAGCAGCAGCAAGACTTGTTGCTCACAAATCCATTTCTTTTGAGTATCTGATCCGATGCTCCGTTGTACCGGTCGCTACCGCAGTTCACCCAGCATGGCGTCGACATATTTCTTCGGATCGAAATCTTGAAGGTCTTCTACCGATTCACCAACACCGATCTTGCGGATGGGCACACGGAGTTTGCGAGTGAGTGCGAGGGCAATCCCTCCTTTCGCGGTACCGTCCAGCTTCGTAACCACCAACCCGGTTAGACCGAGGGCTTTGTTGAATATTTCCCCCTGCTTAAGGGCATTCTGTCCGGTCGTCGCATCGATAACCAGCAATATCTCATTGGGAGCATGCGGCGTATTCTTCCTGAGTACACGAACAATTTTCTCCAGCTCGGCCATGAGGTTTACTTTGGTATGGAGACGACCGGCAGTGTCGAGAAACAAAACGTCGACATTTCTGGCCTTCGCCGCTTCGAGCGAATCAAACGCGACGGATGCGGCATCCGACCCCTCCCCCTGAGCAACAAAGAGTGATCCGGTGCGCTCGGCCCAGATACTCAGCTGCTCGATTGCTCCCGCCCGAAAAGTATCGCCGGCTCCCAGCAGAACGCTCTTTCCGTTGCTTCGCATCTCCCGGGCCATTTTTCCGATTGTGGTTGTTTTCCCAACTCCATTAACCCCCACTACAAGAATAACCCACGGCTTGGGAGGAAAGTCATCAGGGGTTTTGTGGATAGTCAAATCGTCGACGAGCATTTCCTTGAGCAACTCATATCCCTGTGCAGCGGTTACGGCGCGTTCTTCGCGAATGCGCTCACGAAGTTGCTCTATGTAATCAACTACCAGGTCGATGCCGATATCTGCCGAAACCAATGCATCTTCCAAAGCCTCGAAAAAATCCTCATCGAGTTCCTTTTCCCCCGATATGATGGAGGTAATCTGAGCACGTGTTTTACTGAGTCCGTCTCGAAGACGCGAATAGATATTCATCGAAACAGCCGTCCCTTCCTACACTTCAAAGAGAAAAAGAACCATTTCCGCAAATCCTGACCCGGAAAATGCTGCGAGTGTTCAGCTAAAAAATAGGCTATTGCGACGCCTTCGTGGGATGCTTCCCGTTATATCGAAACTCCAAAGGGGTACATCCGAACCGTGAACCGAACACCCGTGCAAAATACCGTGAGTCTTTGTACCCGCAAGACTCCGCAACCTGCCGAACCGTCTCTATGCCATTTCGCAGCATCCTCCGGGATTTCTCAAGCCGTAGACGACTGAGGTATCCCTTCGGAGACACCCCAAAGTGTTCCCTGAAACCTCGACAAAGCACTACCCGCGAAACCCCAATCCGATCCGCCAATGCACCAATTGAGAGCCCCGGCGAAAAGAAGTAGGTATCCAGATGTCGTTTCAGCTCCATAACCGGGTTCGACACCGCCGGTCCAGGCGTTCGAATCGATGTGTCCAGAGCATCAATCACTCGCCACGCGGCTGCTGAAGGATAGAGCAAACTATACGTCTCGTGAGTATAGGCAGTTTCAGTCTCCTTGAGTAACGGGTCCAACACCGCTCGGAAATCTCCGCGCAGCTCCGGGGAATCGGGTGTAAGGCCGAGAGATCGAAGTATCGGCGCAACCGAATTCCCTTCAAGGCTGAACCAGGTATATTGCCAGGGCGAAGCCTTCCGATCGCGGTATCGCACCGACTCTCCGGGAAACAGGGCAACAATGTGTCCCGGAGAAGGAAGTACTGTTCTGCTCCCGATCTCGAACGCCCCCCTGCCCTCTTCAATAAGATGGATATCGGTTACCCCGGGGACCATTTCATTGAGATATCCACCATAGCTGTGAAATCGACCAATTCGTGATATCCGCAAATCCGGAGTATACTCTCTGTCTCTAATACACCTCTGACGCTGCCGACG
>CAZEMW010000633.1:0-2779 GCA_964513105.1 uncultured Fibrobacterota bacterium | reverse complement strand
GTTCAGGACCTCTTTCCATTTCTCCTTTCCCCAAAGATGGTGCATCCAAGCGGTATAGGCGAAAAGATAGCGGGAATCGAGAAGGTAATCGAATTCACCGAGTGCTTTCAAGGAATCAAGGAGTGCCACCGCCCGGGAGAACCTCCCGGATTCCGTCAGTTGTATCAGATAGGGCGAACAAACCGCCAGAACGGCCTGGAACCTGAGAAGAGAAATCGGTGTTCCCGCGGCTTTCTGTTTTTCTACCAGTGCAAAGGGATAGTCAAAATCGAGGTCGGTTGAGTTTAGAAGAGACGCATACTTCAGGGAAAGCTCCGCGGGCTCGAGCAATTCGAGAATCTCTTTGTCATTCCTGTGGTGTTCCGCCATACGGGAAATGTGAGGTGCGATCTCGTCGGCAAATCGAATCATGGTTGCAGTGTCTTGAGCATTCAGTAAGAACGTGAATTCGGAGACATACACGTTAAGCATGGAAGTCGCACAACTGCGGCTCTCCGGCATGAGGTAGCCTCGGGCCTCGTAAAGCCGATGACGATCGAGCGCCTCGAGACGCTCGGGTGCCGTGTGCTGGTTTATCATGTTGTGGCATACCAGTTCATAGGGAGTGAGAATAGTCCGCTTTCGGTAATCATCATACGTGGACTGTGGCAGCCCACGAGATCTGAACCAGGAACGTGATTGACGATCAAAAAAGGCTTTGTCGTGCTCGACGTCGAAGCCGTTTTCCAGGGTTGTCTCGATTTCGATATCTCCCTCTTGCTGTGTACGTAGTACTGCGAATACATGCGAGGGGATCTGTACTCCGTAGGTTTCGAGGCCGAACCGGCGTCCCAGAATGACATAGAGAATTGCCGAAGAGACACAGTTATACTTACCCGATTTAAACAGTTCCGCCATGCCGCTTTCTTCAAAGGAGTAATTGTCCGATTTTTTTGCATCTTTCAGCCCGAGGAACGTGTCGCACATGCGGGTGAACAGCAATTCTCCTTTTTCGCGCGGGGACGATAGAGCTTCTATCCGGGGGCGGATTTTCTGCACGAATTTGTCTATCCGACCTTCATATTCCCAGAAGGTTTCTATATTGCGGACGGTACCTGAGGCAAACAGGGCGAGTGCGAAAAGGGCCTGGGGATCATTTTCCTTTGCTTTCGGCGCATCGAGCAGCGTGCGTTCCTCAAAGGGAGTCAAAGGGTACCAGAAAGACACCCTGG
Organism: uncultured Fibrobacterota bacterium; assembly: GCA_964513105.1. Taxonomy (GTDB): domain Bacteria; phylum Fibrobacterota; class Chitinivibrionia; order Chitinivibrionales; family CAYFVL01; genus CAYFVL01. Next base: position 1,568 of record CAZEMW010000633.1, on the reverse strand, counting down.
AGTTTCCGAACTTGTCACGCGGGAAAGACAGCTGTTCTATCTCGATCTCGGTCAGTATCCGAGTATCGGCCATCGCCGATGAGACAAAGCACGTCGATAAACACAGAAAGACTACACATCTGAATTTGGGCATGAGTTTTGAGTCCGTTTTCATACTTCGTACCTACCGGTCTTTGGGGCAACACCGTGAAAAGAAAAATAATAGCAGGCGCCCCGTCGACGGCAGCCAACAATTGACTGGGTTATCATCATAGTGGTTGTATCCTATAATTAGTGCCTGTCCGAAAACACCCGTTCATCGAGCGGAGTCGAGATGAACCCCCTGTTTCCGGCCGAAAACGGGCACCTCGACTCCGCTCGGCGTCCGTTTTCGAGGGTTTTCGGACAGACACTAATTAGGATAAGATAGATCCCGGAAATCATCCACTTTCAAACGAGGGGAGGAGCCGGCGGCGGTGCCCGTGAGGTACAAATCGCTTTCCGGAGCAATTGCACCACAACCGTGGTGGTTGCACGCGGGTTAATCCCTTGTTTTTTGGGAATTCTCTTGCTATTCGTCGAAGAATTGATTATTGTACCTGATAGAGGAGAATCGGTTATGTGGCGGCCGCGGGTCCACGCGGCACCTGATTCACCTGCAACATCATAGAACGGCCGGTGCCGCCTGTTCGCAAACAAGCACCGACGTCGGACACTTTTTCCGGGCCGGGTACTCTTGTTCGCCGACCGGTACTCGATGCAGGAACAACAGATCTTATCTACTAGACGGGAGGTCCAATGGGCTGCTGGAAATACCTACTAATACTTGTGTGCGTGGTCGGTGCTATGGCGCAGGGGGGCAGGAGCGATGTTGAAATTGTTCAGGCCATTCTGGACTCGAATGAACTCGGAGACTGGAAGGTTGAGGAGCGGGTAACGGTCAATGACGGAGGACGCGTTACGCATCTGGATCTGAGTAACAAGAACTTTGGCAAACCCGGGATTCATTCTCTTACCTCTGAAATCGGGTATCTCATCGGTCTGGAAAAGCTCACGCTCGACGACAACGACCTCGAGAGCATTCCGGCCGAAATTGCCAACCTGAAACAGCTCAAAGTGCTTGAAATCAGGAGCAACTCCATAGAAGTGTTGCCGCCCCAGATTGGTGAACTGAAAAATCTCAGAGAGATTGATCTTCGAAACAATGAGTTCAGCCGGCTGCCGCCGGAAATCGGGAGACTTAAGTCGGTTTGGAAACTGCAGCTCTGGGGAAACAATCTGACCAGCCTACCCCCGGAGATCGGTGATATGATGGCTCTTCGTGAGATTTATCTGCGTGGAAACCGGCTCGCCACACTGCCGCAAAGCATTCTTCGACTCAACATCAAGTACATTGATCTACAGGATAATGTGCTGTGTGAGCTCGAAGGTGGTCCGTTGGACACGTGGCTCAAGAGCTTCGATGACCGGTACAAGTCGAGCCAAAAGTGCTGGCTCGTGAAAAAGTAAGGCTGCTCCCCGGTGCGATACCGTCAGTCCCGCCCGGCGGGATAAGTCAAGATCGTGCAATAGCTTACGCAGAATGCCGT
>CAZEMW010000632.1:0-2787 GCA_964513105.1 uncultured Fibrobacterota bacterium | reverse complement strand
GGGAAGCATGCCGTGTATGCCGGCTCGTCGCGAACTGCATACGGGGCGGTACAATTTCCTCCATCGCGGATGGGGACCTGTCGAGCCGTTCGACGACTCAGTTCCTGAGATGTTGAAAAATGCCGGGGTTTATACCCACCTCACCAGCGATCACTACCATTACTGGGAAGAAGGTGGGGCAAACTACCACACGCGGTACTCCACCTGGGACAGTCATCGAGGGCAGGAAGGGGACCATTGGATTGCCGACCTGAACGATCCCAGGATCCCTCGATACAACGCATATCGGGGAACGTGGGGAAGACAGGACTGGGTCAATCGATCGTACATGCCGAATCAGGAAGACCTGCCGCAAGCACGGACCTTTCAGTCGGGACTGGAGTTTATCGATCGAAACGGCAACAACGACAACTGGTTTCTTCAGATTGAAACGTTCGATCCACACGAGCCTTTCTTTGCCCCCACAAAGTACCAGGACCTCTACGATTGGGATTTCTCGCGGATACAGATGGACTGGCCCGATTATCGAAGTGTCGCCGAGGGTGAGGAGGAATTGGTCACACATTTTCGATACTGTCAGGCCGCCCTGACCAGTATGTGCGATGATTACCTGGGAAAAGTCCTGGACAAAATGGACGAAATGGACCTGTGGGGGGATACGATGCTGATCGTATGCACCGACCACGGATACCTTATCGGCGAACACGACTGGTACGCGAAATGTGTCATGCCGTTCTATAATGAAGTGGCCCATACACCATTTTTCGTGTGGGATCCACGTTTGGGAATTGCGGGGGAACGACGCAAGAGCATCGTGCAGGCAATCGACTGGGGCCCCACCTTACTGGATTTCTTCAATCAACCGGCAACCGGGGACATGTGTGGCAAGTCAATCCGCGGCGTCATGGAAAACGATACCCCGGTTCGACGAGCAGGGCTTTTCGGGGTATTCGGAGGTCATGTGAACGTGACCGACGGTCGGCACGTGTACATGCGCGCTCCCGCCGAGAAAGAAAACAGACCTCTTTATGAGTACACCTTAATGCCTACTCATATGCGAAGGACTTTTGCGCCCGAGGAATTCGAAGGGATGACCCTGGCAGAGCCGTTCTCGTTTACTAAGGGATGTCGCACTATGAAAATTCAAGCGAAACCGCATCCGTGGAACAAAACTGCGTACGACTCGGGCACGCTGCTTTACGATATCGAGCGCGACTACGAGCAGAAGACACCCATTGCGGATCCCGTGCTGGAAAAACGCATGATCGAACTTCTGACTCGAGAAATGAAAGCGTCCCAAGCCCCGGTAGAGCAGTACGAACGTCTGGGACTGCCGATCACGTGAGATTGAACGCACACGACGGTATCCTTTTCAGTTATGGTCTTCGGCCATACCATGGATAGGGTCACTTGTGCGGTCGTCTCGAACAATCACATCAACTTAGACAAGAAACTCAGTTACGGAGAAGGTTTTCATGAGAACGGTTTTTATCCTACTTGACAGTTTGAACCGAAACTACCTGCCCATGTACGGGAATTCCTGGGTGAAGGCCCCCAACATGGAACGTTTGGCGGCTCGATCTGCGGTTTTCGACAATCACTGGACCGGTTCGATGCCGTGCATGCCGGCCAGGCGGGACATCATGACCGGCCGTCTTCATTTCCTGGAACGGGAATGGGGAGGACTGGAACCGTTCGACATTCCGTTTCCACGGCTTCTTCGGCAAAACGGGGTATTCAGTCACCTTGAGACCGACCACTACCACTACTTCCATGTTGGTGGAGAGAATTATCACACTCCATTCAGCACCTGGGCGCTCCACCGGGGACAGGAATTCGATGTTTTCGCGTCAAGCACACATCGAATCCAACGTCCCGAACACCTGGGGCGATGGAGCGCACAGTATGAGAAAAACCGGGCACAGTTTGCATCCGATGCCGACTACCCCTCTCCAAAAACCCTTGCGGGCGCCGCGGACTGGGTTCGTCGAAACGGTGATGCGGACGACTGGTTTCTCTGGGTTGAGGCTTTCGATCCCCATGAACCGTTCGACACGCCACCCGAGTTTCTCGAGATGTACGGCGATACCTACGACGGGCCTCTCTATAACTGGAGTGCGTACGAGAAAGTAGATGAAGATACGGATGCCACTCGGCACCTGCGCCGACGATACGCGGCCACAGTTACCATGGTAGACAAGTGGTTGGGCAAACTCCTTGATGCGCTTGAAGAGACCGGGCGAATGGAAGACACCATGATCATTTTCACCACCGATCACGGTCACATGCTTGGTGAAAAAGGTGTCACCGGCAAGAATTTCTGGCACGCATGGAACCAACTGGCACACATTCCGCTGATGGTTCACCTGCCCGGAGACCTGCATGCGGGAGAGCGTCGGGCGCAATTAACCCAGAATGTCAATGTGTTCAACACCGTGCTCGAGCATCACGGTATTCCTTTCCGGCATGCGGTCCAAGGTGAGAGTATGCTCTCGATGATCCGAGAGGATGCCCCGGCCGTAAGATCCGCAGCCCTGTATGGATATTTCGGGCAAACCACCAACATCACCGACGGCCGGCACACCTATTTCCGGGCACCGGTAACATCGGACAACCAGCCGCTATTCCGGTATTTTTTAACGCACAGCGCATACCAGCAGCACGACCTGTACGGGAAATCGTTCTACAAGGAAGCTGATTTTGGCACTCATTTACCTTATACCGATTTTCCGGTAATTCGCTCAAGGGCAACTCTCGGGCCGGGTGAACACTACGCCGACTCCCGCC
>CAZEMW010000631.1:0-2804 GCA_964513105.1 uncultured Fibrobacterota bacterium | reverse complement strand
CATCCGAATCGACTCCATCCTTAAGCAGTTCGTTTCGAGCCATAACCTCAAAGTTACCACCCAGAACAATATCGGTCCCGCGTCCCGCCATGTTGGTGGCAATGGTCACAGAGCCGGCTCGGCCTGCCTGTGCCACAACGGCGGCCTCACGCGCATGCTGCTTGGCATTGAGGACCTCATGCTGAATCCCCGCGCGTGTCAGCAGCTTACTCAGAAGCTCGGATTTTTCGATTGAGGTGGTGCCCACCAGGACCGGCCGACCGTTGGAGGTCATCTCGCGGATTTCTTCGACCACCGCGTTGTATTTTTCGCGCTGCGTACGGTAGATTTCATCCTGCCGGTCGGCCCGGATCATCGGACGGTTAGTCGGGATCTGCACAACATCGAGTTTGTAGATATCGTGGAACTCACCGGCCTCGGTAGCAGCCGTCCCGGTCATACCCGAAACCTTGTTGTACATCTTGAAAAAATTCTGGAAGGTGATCGTCGCAAGGGTCTGGTTCTCACCGGCCACCCGAACCCCTTCCTTCGCCTCTAATGCCTGATGAAGACCCTCGCTGTACCGTCGACCGTGCAGAATACGACCGGTGAACTCATCAACGATAAGAATTTGGCCTTCCTGAACGACATAGTCTACGTCTCGTTCAAACAACGAATAGGCCCTGAGGAGCTGACTGACCGAGTGGATCCGCTCGGAGCGCTCCGCATACTCTCGATGTGATTCTTCCTTTTTCAGCGACTTCTCGCTCGAATTCAAAGTCTCATCGTTGTCGATTTTTCCCAAATCCTCGGCCAGGTCGGGGACCACGAAAAATTCCGGGGTATTGCCACTGATGAGCACGCGCCCTTTTTCAGTCATATCGGCACTGTGCCCGGATTCGTCAATGGTATAGTAAAGCTCCTCATCTATTTCATGAAGCTTTTTCTCACGCAGGTATTCGGTCTCGACCGCCTTCATAAGCTTTGAAACCCCGGATTCCTTCAGGAGCTTACGGAATTTCTTATTCTTAGGAGATCCACGCTGGATTATCAGCAGCAATCGCCCCGCTTCAAAACGTTTTTCCTCACTGTCTTCGGTCTCAAGCTCCTTCAACATGCCCTCAACCTTCGAGACCGTGCTCTGAATCATCTGAGACTGGACCGAAACAAGTTTGGTCACCCGTGGTTTCAACTGCTCGTATTCGGCATTCGTCTTGGTGACCGGTCCGGATATGATCAACGGCGTACGAGCCTCATCGACAAGAATATTATCTACTTCGTCGATAATAGCGAAGTTCAGTTCGCGCTGAACGAGATTGTCCGGAGAAACCGACATGTTGTCGCGCAGATAGTCGAATCCAAACTCATTGTTGGTACCATACGTTATGTCGCAGCCATACGCTTCCCGCCGCTCTTCACTCCCCGGTTCAGTCTTATCAAGACATCCCACCGATAATCCGAGAAAGCCGAAAATGCGCCCCATCCATTCACTATCTCGCTTGGCGAGGTAGTCGTTCACGGTGATGACGTGGACTCCTTTGCCGGACAGTGCATTGAGATACGCGGCCATCGGAGCAACCTGGGTTTTACCTTCCCCGGTCTTCATTTCCGCGATTTTGCCCTGATGCAGAACCACCGCAGCCATGATCTGAACATCAAAATGCGCCATGAACGGGATCTCTTTCCCGGTCACACGGTCGGTCACCATCTTACCCTCACCCAGCACACGATGGGTGGCTTCCCGTACAACCGCGAAAGCCTCCGGTAACAGGTCGTCGAGTTCTTCCCCCTTCTCAAGCCTTTCACGAAACTCCCGGGTCTTCCCCGAAAGCTGTTCATCGGTAAGCTCCCGAACACCGGGGGCGAGACTATTCACCTTTGCGACCAGTGGACGTAATTTCTTTATATCGCGTTCCTGCTTGGAACCGAATACCTTGCCCAGAACATTGAGTACTTTCATTATGCTCGCTCTCTATTCCCGCACGACGGGGCGAAATTCAGTGAATTCAATGTGATCGACATCCCCGCTTTCGATCAGACGGTTGATTTCACCCAGGAGTCGACTCCGCAGTGCTTCCATGGACAAATCGACGGATTCGGGTGAACCGAACAAGCGGTGCGCGATTACTTTAACTTCTTCTCGTTTCAGCAACACCTCTCGACGGGTCTCGGTTGACTCTAATAAAATACGTAACGAGACACGTATTGCAACTCCATTCCGTCCGGGCGCAGCAAAAATTATCGGAGGGATGTCCACACCGAACGTTGTGTCGGGAGTCGAAGAGCCCTCACGCTTGGCGTCGGGCAACATATTTTCCGCCCTCGGCACGGCCTCGGGGACGGAATCATTGATATCCCGCCCTTTGGATGACCGGGAGCTTTCCCGAGGAGACAAAGGTGCTTCTCTTGGGGGAACCTCCTCCCGAATCGAATCTCCGGAATCTCTTCTATGTTCGGTGAGGATATCGAAATTATTTAGGAGGAAAATCCCGAAAACGGCTGAGACGATAAGAAAGGGAATGAAATACCTGCTCATGCGCCTGAAAAGCGAGTGTCCCGGTCTCCCGGTCGATGTGCCTTTATGTGTACCCATTGAGGACGTTTTTTTCCTCTCTGCTCTGCCTGCTGTATGAAACAGGGCGAATTACGGGGGTTCTTTTCACCTTGGCGAAACGCTGTCGGGGATTTCAGCGCAGACCGATTCAGTTGAGGCTCGCGATAGACGATCGGTTCCAGCCCGGGTTTCGCAGCCGACACGCAGCATACAACTCTCTCTCTCCCTCGACTTCGCTCGGGACGGCGCCTCGACTTCGCTCGGGACGGCG
>CAZEMW010000630.1:0-2804 GCA_964513105.1 uncultured Fibrobacterota bacterium | reverse complement strand
CGCACACACTTTGGCGAGTATAGATATGGCAGCCATCAATTCTGGAAGGAAATCAGCCATGAAAGTGAAACGTGGCAGGTGCGGCGGCCTGCGAGTCTGCCTGTTGGTTGTGGTCGGGCTCGTGGCCTCTGCGTGGTCTGAACCCGATACCGCGGTGTTCCTCTGTCTTGGACAGTCGAACATGTGCGGGCGAGCGTCGTGGGGAGCAGTTGACGAGCCCAACGACTCACAACTGCTCCTGCTCGATTCGCTTGCCCAATGGATACCCGCAACCAACCCGGTCAACCGCTTCTCAACGATCCTCACGAATATCTCGCGCCAGGGGCTCAGTCCGGCGATGTGGTTCGGGCGAGTCCTGCGCGACAGTATGCCCAACCTTACCGTCGGCCTGGTTGTCAATGCCCGTGGAGCGACCTCGAGCAGCGAATGGGTACCGGGGACAAACTATTATGCCGAAGCGGTTGCTCGAGCCCGAGCCGTTCCCAGTGGGAGTCTGCGGGGAGTTCTCTGGCATCAGGGGGAAGCGGATTTCGACAACCCTTCGAGATACATCGACAATATCGTTACGATAGTGCGCGGGCTGCGTACGGATCTCGGCAATCCCGATCTGCTGTTTGTAGCGGGTGAAATCGGACCGGTAATAAGTGGGGGTGAGGAAAAAATCAACCAGATGCTGCATACGCTGCCCGATTCGCTCGACAACGCAGCGGTCGTCGGTGCGGAAGGGCTGACACTCCGCGACGACTGGCACTTCGACGCAAGAAGCGTGCGCATACTGGGCGCACGTTACGCCGAAGCGGTTCACCGAGCGCTCTTCGACGTAGTTGACGCTGCACCTGATGCACCTGCATGGAGCGTACCCGGATCGTCGGCGCTCAAGGAATTTCGTTACCTGCTCAACGGACGACCGGCGCCCGGCAGCGCCGCGGGGCCGGCTCTGCAGATCGTAGTGGAACCAGGCCGAAACGAGTTCATCCAGGGCCTGTAACCGGGGATCCGAGGCCGAGACCCCGGGGACGTCGATGCGGGGGACGAAGTTGCTTCCGGAGGGTAGTTTCGGTATCGCCACGAAGCCTGAGAAAATGATTTTCTACCAATCCTGAGCCGGCACAGCCGGCAGATAAAGATCAAAGAACAAAGATCAAAGAACAAAGAATAAAGAATAAAGAACAAAGAATAAAGAATAAAGAATAAAGAATAAAGAATAAAGATCTAGCGGTATTCTTCCGCATAATGCGGCTCAGTCCGGGAGAGTACACTGGCCCTCGGGTTTCAAATCCCATTACAACAACAGTGTGCCCCGGACTTTAGTCCGGGAGAGTACATTGAGAAAACGGAGAAAACCGGGACCGGCACTGAAGTACCGGCCACACGCTGGTAAGTGTGGCCCCGGTGGGCCTTAGAAACACAAGTATGTCGGATCGACAAAACATTGTGAATAGAAACGCCCTCAGGGCCTAACAGCTTCCCTGTTCGCCGAAAGAGGTCATTCAAGCAGCCATTTCACGGCTTCCGTCTCATCCCCAAAGACCTGAATATCGAATCCACGGTTCACCGCCACGGTTTCTGAGAAACGCTGTCGAGACCTTTGCTCCGGGATATCGGGGTCGATAAGAATCGCGATTTTGTCACTTCGACGTACCCCAAAACGGTCCAGAGATCCGGCAAACAGGTAGGATTCGGTAAACGACTCACGGAAATCGGCTTCCCGCAGATCAATGAGGAATTTGCCGACGCCATTTTCACGAGCCTCTTTCCACACCTCGCGCACCGAAGCCTCCGCATTCTGGGGGCCTCGGGCTTTGACGTGCATTATGCCGGTTTTTGCGTCTATTGTGTGTTGGATTGGCATTGGTGGTTTTCCAGTCTAAATGATCTAACCCCTGGAGAGTATAGAGCTGCGCTTGATGCCGTTGTGATCGATCTCATTTGTGACATCTGCGGCATCCCCCAGAACCACTTCGATCTCTTGGAGCAGATCCCTGCTTATATGAACAAAGGAAAGCAACACAAATGCCATACCTGTGGCCTCCTGATTTTTCGCCACATCCTTATCAACCCACTATGTTCTCTTCGGCAATAAACACTAACCCAAGTTTCGCAGCCGCGAGCGAGCAACAGCTTACGCAGCATGACGTGAGTTGGCAGCGAAACTTGGGTTAAGTATGCACGTCTTCTGAAAAGCACCCGATGAAGGGCATGCCGATATGCCGACAAGTAGCGCGCCGGCAACAACTGAGCACAATAGCACACAAAGTAGCGTGAGAACTGTATTATTTTGGTATGCTTGGATTTCGAGTCGTATGTGCCGAAAAAGCTCAGGAGTAGGCGAACGGGAACGCGCTGAGAAACTTGGCGCGGCATAGCTGCAACCAAGGAAGCTCATCCCTCGTGCTCGTGCTCGTGCTCGTAATCGTAATCGAAGTCTGTTGCAGGCTCCGTCGAATCCGATTACGCGCCGTCCTGAGTGGGGGGCCAGGAAAGCACGAGCACCGACCCGCCGGCGCGGGTTGGTGCAAGAAATAGTCTAAAATCAATGACTTAAAAGATATTATGGGTAAGATAAACAGGATTCGGAAGTTGAGTGGTACAGAAAGATCTGTCGGGCAGATTAGCCAGGCCCTTCGTCGGAATCCTTATTCCGGGCAGATCTTCAGAGCCGGTTGCCGAAGTTGGGGGTTCCGAAGTGGTCCGGAGGCGCATGAATCCGTTCCGATACAATTATCCGGGATTGTCGTAGATGGATGAGCAGAATACTGTTGGAAATCTGATTGAACGTCTGAGAACACTGATCGATGTGAGCC
>CAZEMW010000629.1:0-2808 GCA_964513105.1 uncultured Fibrobacterota bacterium | reverse complement strand
AAAAAAAGCCTGTACTGAGCTTGCCGAAGTGTGGATTTGTCAGACAAAGAATCTAAATATTCCTTTTCCATCGAGCATTCCGCGTTCGCAAAAAACCTATCCCGATCCTGCAAATGGGTGGCCGATGCAGAACTAATCCGGTCGAGCATCAGAGAAACGAGGTGATGATTGGTCCCTTCCAGAGCATTCTGCAGATGACATTTACTCTGTCCTCGGCGGTTTTGGGACACAATAGAGCATGTTCCGGGGAGTGGCATGCTATTTGGATGCAAAAATGGATTCCGGACCGAACTTATCGCGAAAAATCCGGGAAGGAACGGACATGAATACACATTTGGTGTTGGGCGGGAAAGTAGCTCTTGTTACGGGAGCGGGATCAGGTATCGGAAGGGCGGCGGCAAAACGGTTTTGTGAGCAAGGCGCAAATGTAGGAATAATGAGTCGACACGAAGAAGACCTTCGCGATCCCGCTCAGGAAGCACGTGACGATCCGGGTACAATGCTTGTGATACCCGGCGACATCTCAAAAGCAGACAGCATTCGGGAAGGAATTGATAGACTGGTCAATCAATTCGGTGGTCTGGATACTGTATTTGCCAATGCCGGGATAAATGGAACGTGGGCCCCCATCGATGAACTTGAGCCCGACGAGTTTCGAAAGACGGTAGACATCAACCTGATCGGAACCTACCTCACGATTCGGTATTCGGTCCCATACCTTAAGCAAAGGGGCGCAGGATCGATCATTGTGACATCCTCCGTAAACGGAAACAGGAAGTTCACCACCCCCGGAGCGACCGCATATTCTGCCACAAAAGCGGCACAGGTTGCCATCGTACGGCAGCTCGCCGTTGAGCTGGGACAGGATAACATTCGAGTAAATGCTGTCTGCCCGGGTGCCATAGAAACTGATATTGGCTCCCGTACAGCGAAGAAGGATGTCGAGCACGCGGTGCCCGATGTTGACTTTCCGGAGGGTAACATTCCACTAACCCACGGCAAACCGGGAACCTCCGACGACGTTGCGCAGGTGGTTTTGTTCCTCGCCTCCGACCAATCTCACCACGTAAGCGGCGCGAATATTTATGTCGACGGAGCTCAGTCATTACTGCAGGGATAGACACTGCTCTACGGGCGATGTCCGAAAGGTGTATTTTACCTAAGCCGGCAAAGCCGGAAGATCGAAGATCGAAGATCAAAGATCAAAGATCAAAGATCAAAGATCAAAGATCGAAAATCGAAAATCGAAAATCAGACTTCGGCGCCGCTCAGTCACCAAAGATCAGACTTCGGCCAGGCTCAGCCACCAAACAGATAATTCCTTTGATGTCTGACAAATAATACGCTAAAAAAAAGCCGGTACTGAGCTTGCCGAAGTGTGGATTTGTCAGACAAAGAATCTAAACTGAGCGATCCCGAACGGCTCCGCAACAGAGGAGAAACCGTCGTACATTGGCAATTCCATGCGTAGCAGAACCGAAGGGGACAACCGCTCAGCCGAGGTGAGAGTAAGCACCGTTTCGGGTCCGCAAGGAGATAGTACATGAAATTAAGCGTCGCCTATACGTTCGAACCTGGAATAATTTCCAGACTGGCCCGGTACCCTCAGGTATATGAAATCTACGGCAAACTGGACAAAGACCTGGTTGGGGGAGGAAGATCGACCTATACGCTTCGCCCCACCTCCCGACGCGCCGTTGTACGCTCAGTTAACGAGGCGCATGCCTATGGGATATCATTTAATTACCTGCTCAACGGCGCGACACTCGGAGGCGTTGAGCAGACTCGCCGAGGTCAAAAGCAAATTCGTTCTTATCTTGATTGGCTTTCCGAGATCGGTGTGGATAGCCTCACGGTAGCCTCGCCATACCTTCTTCGGGTAATCAAATCAAAGTACCCTCATTTCAATGTTCGGGTCAGTGCGTTTGCCGTGGTGGATTCCGCCACAAAAGCCCAACGATGGGAGGATATGGGAGCGGATACCATTTGCGTCAGCGCCATTGCCTGCAACCGTGATTTCAGAAAACTTCGAGCAATCCGTTCCGGCGTATCGTGCGAGTTGCAGTTGATCGCAAATGCCGCATGTCTCAGCGGCTGTTCTCACGAGCTTACACACATGAACATGCTTTCCAGCAGCTCGCGTCGAGGAGACCGGCTGAAAGGTTTCTGTCTTGATTACTGTTTCCTGCACTGCACAACCCAAAGAATCCGAGACCCTCGAGAGATCATACGGGCCGTTTGGATTCGCCCCGAGGATCTGGCCTTGTACGAGGAAGAGGGCTACGACAATTTCAAGCTGGTGGAACGGAGCTGTCCGGGGGACTTACTTGAAACCAGAGTAAGATCGTATGCAGCCCGACGGTTCGAAGGAAACCTTTGGAAGCTGGTCGGGCCGGTGGCTTCGGTGAAAAAGTCGCAAGGCACTCCGCTTCGGCAAAGAATCCGGATGGTTACAACACAACTGAAACCCGAAAATGTCAGGATTCGAAGCCTTCTTGACATGAAAAAATACGCTGAACACGTCATACAAAGCAGATACGATCGGCCCTCCGACGGCATCTTCATCAACAACAGGGACCTTGACGGATATCTTGCCGGGATAAAAAAACGCAGCCTCGGAAGAGCGGACAGGTGTCGTGAGTGCAGCGACTGCGGGTATTGTGAATCATGGGCTCAAAAAGCGATACACATAGATCCGGCGTTTCGTGAAAAGAGTCTACGGATGGCTGCGAGTTTGGACAAAGGAACCCTCGACGGCAGCGTCTGGGGGTGAACGGTGAAAAAGTCCGGGGTTCGGGGTACGTGGTT
>CAZEMW010000628.1:0-2810 GCA_964513105.1 uncultured Fibrobacterota bacterium | reverse complement strand
GAAGACAACCCGTACGGAGCATTTATGTACACCAGTGCACTGCCCGAGGAGTTCTCCGGCAGCCGTACACTGAGACCGGGCGGGACAACGACTATCGTGTTCAAGGATCGAGCATACCGATTATGGTCCGATCCCGATCGGCAGCATCTGAACGAAGACGCCGACTGGTGGATTGACCCGGCGCCGGACAATAACTACTGGTGGGGAGATTGTGATCCTTTTGAGCAGATTTGTGAGGCCGAAACGGCGGCCGATCGACGTTTCTGTTTCATAAGCCACATGGGACATGAGTTCGGGCACGTGTTTGGTTTTGTGGGTAGTTATCTGCAGTTTGGCAAAAAGGACGGATCGCCCGATGAATTCCATGGGTTCGGGTCGGACGCCAAGCCGTATTCATTCCAGTTTTCCGGAAATTCGAGTCATGCTAAGACTAACATGATGTCTCTGGGATTCAGCGTCTGGCAGCGGGCTTTTCCGAGCGATGTCGAACTTGAAGCGTGCAGAACCGTTCTGGGGTATGCCGGGACTCATATGCTTACGGCCGAAGGGGGAGTTGTGCCGGCAGGTGGAATTCTGGAGACCGAACTTGTTCTTGGGACCGAGATGACCCTTCAAACAGTCGAATTCAACGGTTCCCATTCTGCCGGGGCTTTCGCCGGCGACGACAATGTGTCGATTACCCTCACTTCTCCCGCCGGCAAGTCCGTAAACCTTGGCACTCTTCGTGCCGGATGGGCCAAAGAAGGATACGTCAGACCTTCGGTAACCGGCTCCTATGGTTCGTACAATCCTCCGGATACACTGTCTGTTTATCGTGGGAACGAGGCCGACGGTACCTGGACCGTCAAATATTCTAATACCTCGGATGCCGAGGTAACCGTGCCGGCCTGTGCTCTGCGTCTGACCGGCGAGGAAGAAACGGGGGTCATTGAGGGTGATTCGATGCGGAGAAAAGGGCATGAGACGCCCGACAGAGGTCTAGGACGACGAGAGAAATTCGGCGGCGTTCTGTACACTCTCGACGGCCGACGAGTAAAACGGGGAAGAGCAACTCGTTCCGGTGCCGCAATAAGGGTGATGGTCAATTCCCAAAGAGCTCCGGCGCTTTCCATCAGAGTCTCTCCCGGTTTCTGAAGCGGCCGTTTCGGAAGACCAGTCCCCTTCGGACCGGGGCAGAGGCGGAAGCTATATTTTCCGCCATGAAAAAAAACGCGCCGAATATACTGCTGATTATTGCCGACCAGATGCGGGGTGATTGTCTTTCGTTGCTCAATCATCCCGTAGTCCTTACCCCCACGCTCGACAGGATCGGTGGTGCCGGGGTGACCTTTACCCGGGCCTACACACCGTGTGCTTCGTGCATTGCCGCCCGAAGGAGTCTGCTGACCGGTCTGAAACCGTCGAACCACGGCATCGTGGGCTATCGGGACGGGGTCGAGCTTCGGGAGCGAACGGTTACCGAATACCTGCGTGACCACGGGTATCATACCGCCCTGGCCGGACGTTCGATGCACCAGAGTCCTCGCGAGAATCCCTTCGGTTTTGAAAAGCGCGTTTTAGGATCAGTTCACCATGAAGACGATGATTATGGACGATATCTGGAACAGGTGCTTCCGGGGTCGGGTGGAATCAGGGGAGTCGGTCTCTCCTGCAACGGCTGGAATGCGCGCCCGTGGCCGTATCCCGAACACTATCATCCCGTCCACTGGACTGTCGAACGCGCGCGTGAGTTGCTGCACTCACGAACAGAGAACCAGCCGTTATTCCTCACGACCGGCTTTTACGCGCCGCATCCGCCGTTGATCCCACCGGAGTTCTACCTGTCACGGTATCTTTCAATGGATTTGCCGATACCACCGGTCGGTTCCTGGGTTTCTCAGGCACCACGATTGTCGGACGGCCCCGGTGTTGATTCACATTTTGTGAACCTGCCGCGCGAAGCTCTGTGCCGCGCACTGGCCGGCTATTACGGGATGATTAACTACATCGACGATCGTTTGTTTTACCTCTTGTCCGAATTTCGTGAGCAAAGTGAGAAGGACGGTCGACCGTGGGTCATTGTGTTCATGGCCGATCACGGCGATCTCATGGGGGACCATCATCTGTGGCGGAAATGCGAACCGTATGAAGGAGCCACCCGGGTACCGCTCATGATACAGTGGTCCGAAGAAACCGGCATTTCCGGCGGCAGGCGCATCGACGCACCGGTCACCTTGACCGACCTGATGCCCACCCTTCTGGAACTTGCGGGGATAGAACTGCCGCCGGATATTGACGGCAGGGGATTAGGTCGACTGTTGCGTGAACCCAATGTGGAACCGCCGCACGAATACGTGCACAGTGAACATGCCCCGTGTCCCAACGAGGGGGTGGGGTATCATATGCTTACGGACGGGCGCGAGAAGTACATCTGGCATCCGGTCGACGGAACCGAGCATCTTTTTGATCTAACGGTCGACCCTCAGGAAAAGAATGATTTGATAAACAGCGGCCCCGACACCGAAACGCGGGATATCTGGCGCCGAAGACTCATCGCGGAACTGCTCGACCGTCCCGAAGGCTTCACCAACGGCACAGCCCTGATCCCCGGTCGCCCCTACGCCCCCGTGCTGCCGCAAAGGTAAGTGCCTGCCGGTGAACCGGCTGCAAAACCCGGGTTTCACGGCCGTGAGTACGGCTTTTCTCCCCACAACTGTGTGTGGCCGGCACTTCAGTGCCGGCCCCGCTTTGCCGATAGAATTCTGCCCTGAAAACCAAGTCCTCGTTTGCCGTGGCATCCCCTCGCAATGTACGGGCTTCCTCCATAGCGT
>CAZEMW010000627.1:0-2811 GCA_964513105.1 uncultured Fibrobacterota bacterium | reverse complement strand
ACCGGTGATAGCAGCTCAGTGACCGGTGATAGCAGCTCAGTGACCGGTGATAGCAGCTCAGTGACCGGTGATAGCAACTCAGTGACCGGTGATAGCAGCTCAGTGACCGGTGATAGCAGCTCAGTGACCGGAGATAGCAGCTCAGTGGCCGGGTAACGGCAGCTCAGTGACGGAGCTTCCGAGCTTAGAAAGGATTAGCGTATCATGGACAACTATTCTCTTGATCAGATCTATGCTCGTCTCAAAACCGCACTACACCAGACTATCGACGAGCGGGGCCTGGCAGGTGGTGATCTCACGGTTCGATGCAGAATTCTTGAGACCGCCGAGGCAATCGGCTCGCCCGAGCATACCGATTATCCGATTCAGAGTGGACGGGAATATATGGTGGAAGCGCAGTTTCGCGATTCACGTGGACAGGCGTTTTCCGATAGTTTCGAGAACTTCAATGGGAAAGTCGAAGAGCTCTCGTCTATCGGAACCGACACGACCGCGCGGCGCGCAGTCTTCATAGCGGCCCTGAATGCCGTGTACCGATATTGCGGGCTAGTCGAAAGAACCGTCCATTGCAGAGATGAGGAACCGGGGGAATGTGCCGAACAGTTGAATCAGGTTATTACACCGGGCGAGAAGGTCGCGCTGGTGGGACTTCAGCCTCGCTTTCTCGAGCAACTGGCGCGCATGGGACCGGTGCGGGTAATCGATCTGGACCCGCGGAATATCGACTCCACTCGGTCGGGTGTTCAGGTGGAGTCCCCGGGGAACCAAAGAGATCTGCTCCAGTGGTGTGATCGGATACTCGCAACGGGATCCACTATTGTCAATGGGTCGATTGTGGACCTGCTCAACAGCTCGAAACCGGTGGTCTTTTTCGGTGTAACGATATCCGCCGCCGCCTTAATTCTGGGGCTGGAGGTGTTTTGCCGGGCACCCGTGCGGTGAACGGAAAAGCTGCCGAAGTTAATCGTGCGCCCGATGATACTGTGATCCCGGTTTCGTACTCTTCCCGCCCCGTCCCGATTATTTCGAGTACGTCATAGATACCAGCGGTTTCTTCCGGCTGAGAACGAACTTCTCTTTCCCATGATGAAGCTGAATCTCGTCGCCTTCAACCAGTCGGTACGTGACCTGTTTGGGTTCCATCTTGATCTCGATCATGCGGCCGCGGATTGTGAGACGGAATCGAAGCAGACGAATCTTTTTCGGAAGTTTCGGGCGAAATGAGATTTTCCCGTCATAGTCCCGCATGCCGGCCATGCCGTTTACAATAGCCATCCAGGTGCCGCCCATGGATGCCATATGAAGGCCGCTCTTTACGTTGCCGCCGATATCACCCAAATCCATCATGAGTGCGTATCGCGCGTATGCCTCGGCCTTCTCCATATCCCCCAGCTCAAAGGCGATTATCGACTGAATAGAAACTGAAAGTGACGAGTCGCCCGTGGTCAATTTGTCGTAATAATCGAAATTGCGTTTCTTTGCCTGCAGGTCGAACTCGTTGCCGAGAAGAAAAAGCGCAAGTACCACATCGGCCTGCTTGATTACCTGATGCCGGTAAATGACCAGCGGATGGTAGTGCAGCAGCAACGGAAATTTTTCGGGCGGAATCTTATTGAGATCCCACTTCTTTTTTTCGAGAAAACCATCGTCCTGGGGCAGGATTTTCAGCTTCTCGTCATAGGGGAAATACATGTTGTCGGCCGCTTTCTGCCAGGCCGTAGATTCTCCGGGTTTGAGATTCGTACGATGTTTCAGGGTGACGAATTTGTCATGATGCTTCTTCTGCATCATGCGGACTACCCTGGCGGCATACCAGAGATTCTCCCGCGCCATGAGGTTGGTGAAGGTGTTGTTGTTCACCACGGTGTTGTATTCATCGGGCCCGGTGACGCCGTCGATGCAGAACTTGTTCCCCTTAGTGCTCGAATAAAACCCGAGATCGTGCCACATTCGGGCAGTTTCAACAAGCATCTCAGCGCCATAGTCAAGAAGAAATGTCTCGTCCCCGGTCACATCGACATATTTTTTCAGAGCATACATAATATCGGCATTGATGTGGTACTGCGCCGTTCCCGCCGCGTAGTACGAAGACGCTTCTTCGCCGTTGATCGTCCTCCAGGGAAACAACGCACCGGGATGTCCGACTACCTCGGCCCGCTTTCGAGCTTCGTCAAGCATGGTGTATCGGAACCGCAGCAGGTTACGGGCGACGCGGGGGAAGGTGTACATAAAATAGGGTATGATGTAAATTTCGGTGTCCCAGAAATAGTGCCCTTCGTACCCCAGTCCGGTCAGGCCCTTGGCCGGTACTCCGGAATCCTCGGTGCGCCCGGCGGCCTGCAGCATATGAAACAGATTGAACCGGATCGCCTGTTGCATCTGGGTATCACCCTTTATTTGGATATCGCCTTTTTCCCAGAATTCTTTCATAAACGCTTTTTGATCATCCACCACCCCCTCGAATCCGGCTTCAACAGAGCGATTCATTGTCCAGATACAGCGTTCTCCCAGGTCTTTGGGATGCGTTTTGGGTGAGGTCGCGTACGAGATGTACTTGATAATACGAAACGACTTACCTCTCTTGCCGTTGATATTGAAAACGATCTTACCGGATCCGTCTTGACATTCGGATTTGTAAGTGTATGGACATTCGGTCTCAATGATATGGTCCATACCGCAGGCAAGGTTCATTTTGCTGCTCTTGGTGGTATAGCCCTGAATGATTCGAAGATCTTCGCAGGATTCGTGGGCGATTTCCAGCACATTGGTCTTGAACCCATAGGTGGTTCGGGGATCGTACTCCTTCTCCTG
>CAZEMW010000626.1:0-2812 GCA_964513105.1 uncultured Fibrobacterota bacterium | reverse complement strand
ACGGTCTTCGGAAACCGGCTGCTTCGTTGTCTGCCTCTCCCGACCAATGACGGCCGGGGTTTCAGTCCCGGATTCAGCGTTCGGCCTTACCAATCGTACTCGTACTCAGTGAAGCCGAAGGCGAAACGGTACTCGTACTCAGCGAAGCGGTACTCGGGTTTTTCGGGGTT
Source organism: uncultured Fibrobacterota bacterium (assembly GCA_964513105.1). Taxonomy (GTDB): domain Bacteria; phylum Fibrobacterota; class Chitinivibrionia; order Chitinivibrionales; family CAYFVL01; genus CAYFVL01. Next base: position 2,642 of record CAZEMW010000626.1, on the reverse strand, counting down.
CGGGGTTGTCGGGGAATCGGAAGACTGGTAGTTTGCTCCGCCACCAACCATGGCCGGGACTCTAGTCCCGAAATCGAATTCCGACAGATTTACTGCGTTATTGTTTGACGGCTCACTGGGTTTCCAGGTTCGGGGGTTCGACGTTTGACGGGCAATCCGAAATCCGTAATCCCAAATTCGAAATGCCATGCCGGTGGGGGATGAGGGAATGGGGTTTTTCCAGATGGTGCTCCCGCATGAGTTCTTCATCCGCAAAAATCTCACGAATCGGGCCGGTTGCGGCTATGCGTCCCGAGTCGAGAATCAGTACACGGGAGCAGGTCTCCAGGAGAAATTCGAGATCGTGCGATGATATGAGCATCGTGATGTCAAGTCGATTCAGCATTCCGATTATCGTCCGACGGTTTCTGAGATCGAGGTTTGAGGTTGGCTCGTCGAGAAGGAGTACTTTCGGATCCATCGAAAGAACCGATGCCAGGGCGACCAGGCGTTTTTCCCCGCCCGACAGATGGTGCGGGGGTTTCTCTTTGAGATCCGGACAGCCAACCCACTCGAGTGCCTCTTCCGTCTTCTGCCGAACCTGACGCTCGGGAAGCCCCATGTTGATGGGACCGAACGCAACATCGTCGTAAACCCGAGCTGAAAAAAGTTGATCATCGGGCGACTGGAAAAGATACCCCACGGAACCGTCGAAACGGTTATGAACAAGTCGTTTACCTTCGATGTAAATGGTGCCGGATTCGGGCTTGTGAACGCCGCTGAGGAGAAGAAAAAGCGATGTTTTTCCGGAGCCGTTCGGCCCCACAATAGCGGTTTTTTCTCCTGGTGGGACCTCGAATTCCACCGAATTGAGGACCGACGGAGCATCGTCATAGGAGAACGAAAGGTTCTGTATCGCAATTGCAGGAACACTCATAGCAGTATCTCAATATACACAAGGGCTCCCGAGAACGCCACGGTGAGTACGGTCGGTACAATGTCCCGAATGCCGGTGGTGAAATCCACCGTTGTCGCTATGGTGCCGGAGTACCCTCGTAACCGCATCGCCGCATGTGCTCTGGAGGCGGTGTCTCGGGAGCGCAAAAGCATTGTGGATGCGATTCCGGCCACGTGCGCAAAATGCCGGATCCCTCCGACTACACCGAAACCCCTCAGGCGCGCGGCCGGTACGAGACGGCGAAGATCATACAAGAGGTGAAAGATATACCGATAGGTGAAAAGCACCACCGCCACAATCGTGTTCGGAATACCCACGGCTTTCCCGGCAGCAATAAGAACATGGAGTCGCGTGGTATTCAGCAGAATTCCGACCAGGGAGGCTATGATCAGCGCTCTTAAAACCACAATCGCACTGAAGCGTACACCATGGACAAGGAACTCCCGAGAGCCAAATGGCCGGCCGGTCTCGAATCCGGCGGTGAGAAGTAGAAACGGTACCATCGCCGCGGACAACGCAATGAGGGGTCGGAGGCCTTTCGCGTGCGCTCGGATAGGTACGCGTGACAGCAGGAGTAACGTGAAAACAGATGCGGCAGAAAGAAGCAGAAGGGGCAATGACTCCAGGAGAGCGCAGACAAAGGTGTACAAAAAAAGAGACCCCAGCTTCCAGCGAGCGTCCCATCGGTGTATCGGAGAATCGACGGAAACGTATCGGTCAAGCTGCATTGGCTCTCTCCGGTTCAAGAAGCGAAGGGTTTGTACGGAGGATGTGGTACACAACGGCTCCGCCGACCATCCCTTCGAGAACACTGAGGGATAACTGAGCAATCGAGAACACGGAGGCGAGACCCGCCAGTTCTCCGGCGCTGAGAAACAGCATTGTACCGATGATTGCTCCCGTCAGAGCGGTGCACAATCCAATGATCACGCCGGCACCGACGCTGAGAGGCACTGCTTTTGACCTCGCGGGAGAGAAGAGCCTTCGAAATGCAACGCCGGCGAGCATGGCCGGGAGAGAGAACGCGATCGTGTTTACGCCCAAAGTGGTAATTCCGCCGTGCTGAAAGAGAATCGTCTGAAAGAGTAATCCCGTCCCAATTGCCAAAAGGGCGTGCCGCCCCAGGACAATGCCGGTGAGCCCAATGAGGGTTAGATGGATCGACGTAAAGCCAATCCGCACATGTATAAGTGAAGCAACAAAAAAGGCCGCTCCCATTATGGATATTTTTGGAATCTCCTCGGAGCGGGTCTTCCCGACCGTAACGGCCGTCAGTGCCCCGGCAGCAACGTACCCCGCAATACAATACCGATAATCAAGAATTCCGTCGGCTATGTGCATCTAACCGACCGCTTTCCGGCGTCCGGAAAAATACAACGCAGTCCCGACTGCTCCCCAGACAATCGATACGACCATGAGCGCTTTGGCCGTGGGAGTTACTCCCGAACCATTTGTTTTCACTATTTGGCTGTCGTCAATCGGGAGATTGATGCGCATACCGTGACCGGTCTTGTCCCGAACCTGAAAAATCCATGTCCCATCCGACGGCGGTACGAACGCAAAGAAACCGCGTCCGTCCGTGGCGGTTGTGCAACACGGAGTGGTTTTACCCGGAGGAAAAACAAGCACTTCCGCGTCCGCAATCGGAGCTCCACCGTCATAGCTCGCATAGATCCCGAAAACTCCTTCTCGCACTACTTCATAG
>CAZEMW010000625.1:2535-2817 GCA_964513105.1 uncultured Fibrobacterota bacterium | reverse complement strand
GGTCTGAAACAAAAAATATGAGCACCTATTCAGAAAGGGCCCAAGAGCGCAGGTTACATATGGAAAAAAAACGTAAAGATATCGAACAGCTTCGGGAAGAATATGAAGGTAATCCCCTGGACCACAATGTCGGGGTAGGGCTTGCTGAACGGTACGTTGATCTTGGTTGGTTTAACGAAGCGCTGGAAATATACGAGTCACTCTTCGAAGGAGGGTGCAGAGACTTCTCTTTTCTTCTGTCATATGGGAATTTATGCTATCGTAGCGGGAAAATGGACAAGG
>CAZEMW010000625.1:0-2525 GCA_964513105.1 uncultured Fibrobacterota bacterium | reverse complement strand
TTCGAGACATTGACCGATTTGAAGCCGAAGCGGTTGGAAGGCTGGAATAATCTCGGGATTACCCTTTTGACGCTCGAGAAAAACGAGGACGCGAAGGCCGCTTTCAGGAAAGTGCTTGATCTGGAGCCCAATAATTGTGGAGCACTGATAAACATGGGCAACTATTTCGACCGGGTAGGGATGCTTGACTCTGCGGTTGCATATTTCCGTAAGGCCTGTAAGGCTCGTCCCGATTTCAGTGACTCATGGTATAACCTTGGGAATGCGTACCGAAAAACTGCTCGGCATGATGAAGCCGTGGAGGCCTATGAGAAAGCGCTGAAACACCAGCCGGAGTTTCCATCCGCACTCAAGAATCTTGGATATGTGTACGAGATTCGCCAGGATTACGACAAAGCTCAGGAGTGCTATCACAAAGCTCTTCAGTACAACAAGGCTGATGCCGGATTGTACATAAATGTCGCTTCCGTCTGCTCCAAGCTGGGAAAGTATGAAGACGCGAAGGATTACTACCTTCGTGCGGTGAAGCTTGCACCAAAAGATCCCTCCGGCTGGATGGGACTACGGGCATTGTCGCTTCTCAAGGGTGATCTGGGGACATATGTCCGATCAACCAACGCCATCTTGCACAGATTGGACGGCAACACGGTCGCGGAAACACTCGAAACGCTCCGAAGGCTGCGTCAATATGAACTGCTGAAGAATGTACTGTCACTCGCTGAGAGGCTCAACAGAAACGAACCGGGCATCGGCGCCGAAAAAATGCTGGCGTATCTCCGGGAGGAACCCGGATCGGAGAAAGCGGGTAAACTGTACGATCGGCTGTCGGGATTGTCGAATACCACAGACCATGTGCAGCGCTGTCTCATTGAGTACGAACTGGCGAAGGGAGACCGCGAAAAAGCCGAGGAGCGGTTATCGAGGATTTCTGATGACGGTTTGAAAACGCGGCGACTCCGATGGGGCCTTCTGTGCGCGGACAAATTGTGGGAAGAGGTGCGTACATCGGCGGAGTCTCATCTGAGCGAAAACCCGGAATGCTACGATGCCTGGTATATGCTTGCTCGGGCGGAGATTCACCTGGGAGAGGAAAAACATGCCAGAGAACATCTGATCAATGCGCTGGATAACGGATTCGCTGAATTTGAGCTTCTGAACGAAGAACCGGAACTTCAGCAGATATGCCGTGATCTCACCCGGCTGAAAACGTCGGTGACGCCGCACACGGAACCGGTTGCACAAGGGTGAGCCCCGGACTGTCGGGGTCTCTCACTGAATGAGAATATCAGAACTCGTGAGAGAATGCCGAGCACAAGTATAAGAGCAAATTTCTAAATTGAGGTTTTCTTCTCTGCAAATGACGATTAGCGATGTCTTACTGCTGAATGATCGGATGAATCGAACAAGTCGGCTTTAAGACGAATACTGGGTGATTCAGCGAACCGGCAACGAAATAATGGCATTCGAGTGTATGCAAGAGTGCGTCTTGGATTATCGGGTCGCAACATTTCAGACACAGATTTCCCAGTCAATCGTAAGAACCTGGAGGATGGTAATGAAGCAAGTTGAAAGAACGGAAGCAGAATCTATGGTGGATTTCGCCGGCGGATCTACGGACTCGAATCGCCTGTACTCTATCCTTCTCGACGCTCGTGCATCGAAGGTCTCCGAGAGCATGTACGACATAGCCGAGGCGCTCGTGGAGAGTGAGAAAGAGAATGCGAAAAATGCACTGGATCGGCTCTGGTCACTAAAAAAGAATATCCAGGACGACGTTGATACCGCGACTATCGACATGCTGATTCAGCATTACCAGGAGAAAGTGGATATACTGCGTGATCGAGAAGAAAGCATTCGTAAAGTCGGTACCGATTCTCGGTCGCTGCTTGAGGACAAACGACGCCGGGATTCCGAAATCGCAACCGTGAAACAGGAGATCGGCGACTGCAGCAGAGAGCTGGAACAACTCAGTCTCAAACTCGATCAACTGAAGACAAAAGAACAGGAACTCACTCTGATCGAGGTCCAGGTGCGCAAGGAGTTGGAATCTAATGCGAATGAAGTAATTAACGGACTATATGAAATCATACTGTCTCATGATGCCCTGGGCGGAGGATGTGAAGAAACCTGTAGGTCCGAAGAGGCACGCCCGGCGGTCGATTTTTGTGATGAGCCGGTGGAACAGGAAGAGCTCAAAGGACAGGAGGAAAGCGAGAGACGGGAATCGGGCACGGAGGAGAGTCGGGAGGATGAGGAAGGATCCGATTTTCCCGGGGAGGATGCGGTCACATCTGAAATGCGGACCAGGGACACTGTAGAGTTATCTGAACCGCGGGAAGACTTTGGGGATTTCACTGAGAAGTTGGCCCCCTGGGATGAAGCCGCCCTTGAGGTGCCCTACCCAAAATCCGTTGTACGGACAACCCGCGGCAGAGTCATTGGAGAATACTACTATGACGCAAAAGCCTACAAGAACGAACGTCACTATGTATATAATAGCCGTTTTCTGCGTGAACAGGTGGCTC
>CAZEMW010000624.1:0-2817 GCA_964513105.1 uncultured Fibrobacterota bacterium | reverse complement strand
GTGTAAACTATGCCTCCGGTACACGCGGATCTCCCCTCGATTTCATCTCGGTCCACTGCAAAGGTGGTAAACCGTGGGGCATGTACAGTCCGTCCATCGAACAGATGTTCACCTCGCTGGACCGGTATGCGGAAATCATCAAGGAGTACCCTCAATTTGTCGGTCTTGAGTTTTTCAACGACGAGTCGGATATCGTCTGGTCCGGGAATTTAGGTGTCGGGCGACACAGTTGGCTGAACTTTCGCAATACCCACTATTTCCCCGGATTCGTGTGTAAGATGGTGGATACGTACTGCCGACGGATAGAGGACGAACAGGGGCTGAACCTTGCGATCGCAGACAGCGATAACTGCCATGTTCAGTGGGAACGGAGCTTTTTTAGCGGGAACCGCTCACAATTCACCCCCCTGGTAGAATACGGATCAACCGACCTCCTGAAAAAGCCGGCTTTTAACGCCTACGTGCTTCTCAGCCGTCTGGGGAATCAACGGGTAGAGGTTGCCTGCCAAGAGCGGCAGTTCGGCAAACAGTTTGGGGTGTTGCCGACAATCGACGATACCTCCCTGGCCGTGATGGCATGGAATTTCGAGGACGGCATGGAAGACGACATCAACACCAGAACGCTCGATATTGACTGCCGGGGAATCCCCTTTTCGGGGGCCTATAAACTGCTGCATTATCGGATCGATCAAGACCACAGCAGTTCGTACAGTGTCTGGAAACGAATGGGGAAACCGGAGAAGCCGGCGATCGAGCAAATCAGAGAGATTCGCGAACATGAAGGCCTGGAACTGTTCGAGCCGGTACGCGACGTGACCCTGAGCGATACCTACTCAATTTCCCTCGAATTGCCGATGCATGCGATATCGCTTCTTCTGTTTGTTCCTGAAAACAGTGATTCTCCCGCGCAGCCGACCTTTATAAAAGCGGTCGAAGAGAAAGGGGTGAACGGAAACCGGCAGTTATTTCTCAAATGGTCGCCCAACAGTGAACGTGATTTTTTGAAATATCGCCTTCTGCGCGGCCCGGTCGACGGCCCCGAAGAACCCATTGCCGTATATGATTCGCTAAACACCGCAACGTATATCGACATGACGGTCGACGATACCTCTGCATACTCCTACCGGGTACAGGCGATCAACGCGTCCGGCATTGAGAGCGAACCGTCGGCCCCGGTAAGAGTGATGGGTGATTCCGACTGAACGCCCGGAACGGTGAAACCGCGCGGGGAGACGTAACGAGAATCCGGCGGCGTGCACGCGGGAGGTGGGTACGAGAAGATCTGGGTCTGTGGAGCACTGCGATGTAAAATTAATCGACGTTTTCGGTCGAGTGCTGGGTGGAATGAGCACGAAGCCCCCATAGTTCAGGCGTATTTGTCTTAGAGCGGCACCAAACGAACGACCGATTCATAGCATAGAGGAACCCTCGGTCGGCATCGGGATGCATCCCCAAGTGGTGCCCCTGCCCACGAGATGTCGAACAGATGTCCCCCGCCCCACGAGACGCCCCCAAGGGAGATCACTTGGGGCGCTTCTCACTGGAATCGTTTCTGCCTGAAGGCACTCATGAGCACCGCGGAAGATAAGGTGGTGGCATCCTCACAGATTGAGACGGTATACGAGCGACCACCGGCCCACGGATAAACCGTCGATCCGATTATACCGCTGCAGGGCGCACGAACAACCGTGCTGATACACGGCACAAGCGATCCCGGCGGGCATCGAAACACCTGCCGGCCTGCGGCATCAGTTAACCACCATCATGGGTGCCACGAAGCGCCGTCCGTTTGATTCGATGCATACAAGGATCGTATTCGGCGACTCCGGCAATCTCGGCCAGTCGAAGCGGTACTTTTCCGGGATTCAGTAGAATTTCATCACCGGCCTCTTTTTCGTACGGCTGGAGAGGAATGCGCGGCAGCGCCCGGGCCTCGACTTTGAGAGCCACAATGTCTGGAGCTACCATGAACACGTGACGAATACGAGGATGATCGTTTGCGGTTTCGTCGTCGATACCCGAGAGTACCTGAGAGCGGGATACGCTTACCCCAATCACCATTGTCAGAAACACTGCGGCGGCAATCCCTTTTTTCACAAAAATCATTCGTCTCTCCCAACTTGGTTCTGAAGATTCCATCTACTCCGGTCATTTTTCATCTGACGGCCTGATCCACTCCAGGCTGATGCCCAACTGATAGATCGGTTTCGATGGAGTGGAATTGGAAGGGGTGTGAGTACTTTGTCGTAGATGAAATATAGACTACAAGAAACAATAATGCTTCCCTATTTTGTTACGCTAGACTTTTCGGTGTCTTTTTCCACTTATAAGCTATTGATTTACAAGGTTTTGACTATTTTCTATTTTGCATAGGTATTTTTTTGGATGTTTTTTGAGTATCATCCGCTATATTATAGACGGTAACCCAGGGGGCGTCCCCTACCCGCAAGGAAGGTTCACACTTCGGCCTGCAAGTGCCGGACTACTTTGAAACTTCTTGGTGCGACGCAGCGCATCGCGGGACGGCGCCATGGGCGCTTAGTTTCCGGACGGATTTCACGTATCAAGGCATGTCGGGATACAAACAGTTCAGCAAAACCGTTTGCCGGGTAATTACCGTACTTCAATGCCTTCGAAAGGCAAAATGGCCGTACACGATGCATTCGATGCGATTTCCAGAAAAGCATGATGACTAAGTCCGCAATGAATCGACGGAAACAGGTGCTGGAGAAACCGCGGCTAATCACCTACAACGATTACCGCTGTTTTCTCAAGGACTGGTATGCCTGGAAAAAAAGCACGACTCGTGGTTATACC
>CAZEMW010000623.1:0-2819 GCA_964513105.1 uncultured Fibrobacterota bacterium | reverse complement strand
GTTAAACGGTCAAAGTTGGAAAACCGACGCCTTGGCGAGGTCCTCATATCTTATTTCGGACTCAAACCCACCGATGTATACGAGGCCCTGGCACAGCAATTCTCTCTTCCTTTTATGGGCAGCATTGAAACGCATGTGAACCAGTCCCTGGTTGCCGAGTTCCCGACGGAGGTCTTTTCCGAGGGCAAGTGTATGCCGATCGGCTCTACCGAGACTACAACTATGGTCGTGGTCCATGATCCTACCGACCTGGGAATTGTACTCGACATCAATCGAGTTACCGGCCTCGCGGTTGAGACCAGCGTAACAACGCCGGACGAAATCGAAGAAACCCGTCGTCGGCTGTTCGAGGGTGAATCGTCCTTTCGTCGTTCCATGAGCAAGGTGGCGAAAGAGTACGAGCAGCAGATGCACAACGATTCGTCGGCCATGACCCTGGACGAGATCAGGAAACGCACGGAATCCGAACCGGTGGTTCGGATGGCATCATTGATCTTTGAAGAATCGATTGATCGCGGAGCCTCAGATATACATATCGAACCGGGCGAGCTGGGAGCACAGGTTCGTCTCCGGGTCGACGGTATGCTTCGGCATCACATGGATCTCTCCCGAAGTATGTATGTTCCGGTGACTTCACGCATAAAAATCCTGGCCGATCTGGATATCGCGGAAAAGCGGGTTCCACAGGACGGTCGAATACGCTACGATTTCAAGAACAGCGTATACGATTTCCGTGTTTCAACCCTTCCGACCCATCACGGTGAGAAGACGGTAATCAGAATACTCAAGCACGACCGAAGCCTGCTCGAACTGGAGAATCTCGGGATAGCGGGGCATGAGATCTCGCAGCTTGAGACGCTGATTCACAAACCGCAGGGAATGATTTTTGTCACCGGACCAACCGGTAGTGGTAAATCATCGAGTCTTTTTGCCTGTCTCAACCGAATTCGCAACAAAGAAATCAATATTACTACTATAGAAAACCCGATCGAATATAAGCTTGACGGGGTCAACCAGGTTCAGATAAATGAGAAAGCCGGGGTGACGTTCGCCGGGACTCTACGGTCGATTCTTCGTCAGGATCCCGACGTAATTCTCATCGGTGAGATTCGTGACCGGGAAACCGCGGAAATTGCCATGCAGGCTTCGCAGACCGGCCATCTTGTTTTCTCGACGCTTCATACCAACGATTCGGTCTCCGCAATAACGCGCTTGCGTGATCTTGGGGTACCGGGGTATCTGGTGTCCTCGTCCCTTCTGGCGATCATCGCGCAACGGCTTGTCCGGGTGCTGTGTCCCTCATGCAGACGGCAGGCCGAAATCTCACCGGAGCTGCAGCAACGCTGGAGTGCGACTTTTGGAGATACTCCTCTACCCCAACCCTATGAAGCTCCCGGGTGTGATACCTGTAAGGAAAGCGGTTTCAAAGGACGGACCGGGATCTATGAAATTGTTCTGGTTAATGAAGAAATTCGTTCGCTGATTTCCGAAGAAATCACGGAAAGTGCCCTTCGCAAGCGTCTGCGACAGCTTGGCATGAAGACCCTGATGGAAAACGGAATTGAGAAGGTGCAAAACGGAATAACGACGCCCGACGAACTGCTTCGGGTGGTTCAAATCGATGATGTTGTATACTGAGAAACTAACCTGCGAGTAATGATGCAATCGGTAAGTACTATGACCATCCAGAGATCAGCCGGCGGCGAGAAAACCGGCTCATCCGTTTCCCTGATGACGAAACGAGTGAAATCGCGGAAACCCGTGTTCTTAATATTTATGCTTCTTTCCGCGATGATTTTTTCCGGGACCGCACAGGAAAAGACCGAGGAACCGCAGACGATGTCTCTTGACGTCAAGGAGATGGATATCCGCGACGCCATTCGCATGATTTCAAAAGGCTACGATATCAATATTATACTGGACAAGGAAGTGACCGGCAAGGTGACACTCCATTTGACCGATGTTCCGATTATGGAAGGGCTGCGGAGTCTGGCGGAGTCGCAGGGACTCGAAGTTCGACAGGAAGGGAATGTCTATAGAATCGGGACGGCTCCCGAGGAGAAAAAAACAATTATCCGATTTCATCGGGGCAAACTGAGTCTCGATGTTCAGAACATGGATGTCCTCAAATTCATTGAAGAGGTCAGCTCGAAAACCGCCGCGAGTATTGTGCCGGACAGCAAAATTGAAGGGCAGGTAACGGGAAAGCTTTACCAGGTCCCGCTTGACGACGGCCTCCGGGCAATTCTGGAGGGAAACGGGTACGACGTGCAGCGTCGGCGTGGAATTTACCATGTCAGTCAGCCCGAGCAAGCGGCTTCTTCCACCCCTCGACGGCGGACACGATTCAATAGAGGCGGCCAGGACTTTTATGTCGATTTCTCACGGGGACTACTCTCACTTGATGTGACAAACGGCAACCTGTCGGATGTTCTTCAGGCAATTGCCGAACAGAGTGATATGGAGGTGGTCACTTATGGGAACGTGACCGACGAAGTCAACGCAAAATTGTACGACTTGCCGCTCACCGAAGCCCTCGCGCTGCTGCTGGGAGGAACGAAATACACCTTCGTGCAGAAGGGTAAGGTCATATTGATAGGAAACCGAAATACCGCAACTCCATCAGGGCAGGCGCTGTCAACGTCGGATCTCGTGCATCTCAAGCACATCAAAGCCGATGAAATTCAGAAAATTCGTCCTAAGAATATCCCTCAGACAAACATTAAGGTGGTGAAGGAACAGAACGCGCTTTTGGTCTCGGGCACCTCCGAAGATATCGTGCAGACAAAGGAATTTCTCAACACGGTAGACATCCCGAC
>CAZEMW010000622.1:0-2819 GCA_964513105.1 uncultured Fibrobacterota bacterium | reverse complement strand
GGTGCCGCTCAAGATTCCGTTAAAGCTGAAAGGATCAATCCCGGTGTTTGCCTCCGGAGGCTCAACGACATCATTCGGGTAGAAGACTCCGCATCCAATGCATGAAAAAAACACAAGATTGGTGATCCAAATTCCAAAACCTTTTATGTTCATCAAATACCTGCCTCGATTACTGCCGCAACATTCCAGAAATCTCCATGCTGTCCATCCACCCGATTGAAGAGATCATGGACGGTGTATTTGGCCCTCCCCGATAGACTAACCTTCTTGTGAAGCAGCCGGATGCCTATTCCAGGCTCGAGCCTGTGGCCTTCGAGGAGGTCATTTGCGGCATATTCTCCGGAAAAACCGTCGAAAACCCGATAATAGATATCACCGAAACGAAATCCGCCGGAGATCTCCAGGAAAGATATTGGCTGTATGCCGAGCTCCATATCGACCGAGTACTCGAATGACTTTTTCTGTATTTTGTATTCCTCCCTGAACCCCGTCCAGGTCGAGTCAAAGTAAGCAGGATCGTTCCAGTATCCGTCGTCCCAGTAGACGGTGCGAACACCGCTCTGAAGAATCAACCCTTCGCGCATTGTCCACGAAGGCTCCACCTCAAGGGTGTATTTGCGAAAGTATGCGGGAGGATTATCCGGGATTCTCTCCGACACGGTTGCCCGATAGATTTCGGGAAACTGATGCTGAGTTCTTTTCACTTCCATCCAAACGTGTCCCACCGCATTGAGATTCGGTCCGGTCCCCGTCTCTACATCGATACCGATTCGGTAGGTAGTGTCGATAGTGTTGTCGGCGCTTCTCTCCTTTTTGAGATATACCGACGTATTCTTACCATAGTACCCATATATTGAAATTTCCGTGTTTTCTCCCTTGAACGGTATGGCCGTAACCCGATGCTCCTCGGATGTGATGTTGTAATCGTCCTCGGCCTGGATCTCGGCCCCGTCCAAATAGGTCTTCGGATATCTTCGCGATCTCCGTGAAATCGTGAAATCGTACCGTAACCCAAACCGGTCAAACCAAAGTTTTTCAAAGTGCTGATTGAAATATGCCTCAAAGCCTCGAGAGTCACGGATATCCGCCCACACGGCATCCCGGTCGGTCCTGTCACTCACTTCGCCATTCGGGCCGATCCCCTGCACCTTCGTCCGAAAAACCTTATCCTCCGTAATCCACCGAAGACCCAACCCTCCGGACCAGGATATACTCCAAACACTATCGCTCGAATACCCTATCGACGTCGCATGCGTCCTGCCCCGACGATCCCGATACAGTTCCAGCTCCTCGGGATACCAGTCACTGTTCTGAGAAAAGGAATAGACCAGAAAAGGATCAAGATGCAATCGGTTCTTTCCTTTCAGTGCGGCCATACCCATAAGGGAACGCGATGTCCTCCTGTCCTGGGTGTAGTCTCGGAATTCCGCAAAGGTACCCAGTTGGCCACGGGTCAACGAGTCGGCGTAGTACACGAACAGGGAATCACCAGTCTCCAGCTCCAACCCCATGCGCACGGCCGCCCGAGCCGATGCCGCGGTAAAGGTGTCGACAACTTCGCCATAGACGTCACCGCCAATCCAGACCGGTGACTCGGCCACACGACTCATTCCATTTTCACCGATTTGCCAGGTACCGAACCCCCCCGGATCCCATCGAAGATCCCGAAATTCGGCATCGAATATCCTGCTTTCCAGTGAGCTGTTCCATCCACGGGCAATAAGGCCGGCATCCGCCCGACCCAATACGCCTGCACGCGAAATTTCCAGAGCCGGACCGAAAGAAACCATGCCGTCCAGCCCCGCACCTTCCCTTCTCGTGTTGATATCAATCCGGGGTCGCCATGCCAGTCCATAAGAAATCTCGGAGAAACGCGTCGATCTGCGCAAGGCCTCCCCCGGGAACTCCAGGTACTGGTTGCGCACGGAGAGTTGCGGATCGTTCAGCAGTTGGTATCCAATACGCTGCTCTCGAACTCCCAGAGAATCCCGCGAGCGATACATCAACTCCGAAAAGTTTCGAAGTGTCAAATCATACAAAGTGGATTGGCTGGTGAAACCAAGAAAACCGGAGTCGTCGGGCACCTGCTCATACACGACAAGCACCGCGGGCCATTCAACCGCGGCCGATGGAAAGGAACGAATGCACAGGCCGAAGAGCAGACAGAGGACGGTGACTACCGGCTTGTTGCTCGAAAAAGTTCGATCCACTCCTCGACTCCCAGGTTTTCGGCCCGCGCATCGGGCGCGACCCCAATCTTCTTTAGTGCGTCTCGGTATTGCTCTTTCTCCCGTGCACCGCCAAGTACTTTTGCCAGCATCTTACGTCGCTGCGAAAAGCCCTTGTCCACCATTTGAAAAAACGACTCCCACCGCTCGGGGGGTATCCGAACCGTGTCCTCGGGGTCTACCACGATCTGAAAAACAGCCGACTCAACCTTCGGGGCCGGAACGAATGCTCCGGGGGGAACCCTGAACAGAATCCCGGCCTTACCAAAATATCGACAAAATATCGACAAAAAGCCATTTTTTTTGCTGCCCGGAGAAGCCACAATCCGCTCGGCGACTTCGCGCTGGACCATGAACGTGCACGAGCGAACTGCCGGAGCACAGAGCAGGGTCTTCTTTATTATGTGCGCACCGATATTATACGGAAGATTCCCGGCCACATGCAATGGAGAGCCGATCCGCGAAAAATCGAATTTTCGTACATCCGACACATGAAGCGTCCACTTTCCCGGTCCAAGCGCCGACTCCAGGTCCTCGGTGAGATCGGTATCCACCTCTACCAGATGCAGCTCCGGAAATCTCTGAACAAGA
>CAZEMW010000621.1:1891-2832 GCA_964513105.1 uncultured Fibrobacterota bacterium | reverse complement strand
CGGTGACGTACCCGGAGCCAAGCTGGGAACTCGATCCGTTTGGACGGGTACCGGCTACCGAAGCGGTTTCATGAGAGATCTCTACAGCCATGCGTCTTCACATCCTGGTTTAACCTGTAGATATAACTACCGATAATGGTTGGGGTTACCATAATGTTCATTACAAATATAGGTAGAAAGAACCTGGTGTTCGCAAGTGAAAACTTCGTTATGATGCAAATCAGGCCTGACGGCGAATCTCAACTCCAAGATGTGGTGTGGAATGAACGACAGGAGTTTGCTGAACACCATATTTTGTATGTTTCGGCAACCTTTGTGATGCTGAATACCCGACTTGAATTTGCCGGGGCGGAGAGGTTCAGCGAATAGGTGGCCGGCCCCCATCGGTGCATTTTGATCTGTTTGCCTGCCGAGAGCCCGACGGGACAAGCTGCCGGGAATTGCGGGGCAACTCTCAGGTGCCGGCTCCCGCAGATTTGTCTGGTGATCTGATCCCAAAGGGGTGAACACCCGGTTCGTTTGCCCCGAACTGCTGTCTCGCCAGACGCGTATAGAGCCCATTCTGAGCAACCAGTTCGGAGTGCGTGCCTTCTTCAACTACTTTCCCCCGGTCCAGCACCACCAGCTTTGAGCTGTTGATCACCGTTGAAAGGCGATGGGCGATGACCAGTGAAGTTCGGTTCTGCATCAATCGATCGAGTGCCGACTGTATCCGTCGTTCACTTTCCGAATCCAATGCGCTGGTGGCTTCGTCCAGAAGAAGAATTGCGGGATTTTTCAGGAAGGCTCTCGCAATGGCAATTCGCTGCCGTTGCCCCCCGGAGAGACGCGCCCCTCGCTCTCCCAGTTCCGTTTCGAATTTCTCCGGAAGCTCTTCGATGAATTCGAGTGCTCCCGCGTTTTGGGCCGCCTCGATAACCTGATCCATGTCTGCGTCGGGA
>CAZEMW010000621.1:0-1881 GCA_964513105.1 uncultured Fibrobacterota bacterium | reverse complement strand
TAATAAATAATCTACATTCCCTTCGCGCCCCCATTCATACACGCTCATTGAAAAGAGAACCGCATCTTGGGGGACCATGCCGATTTGAGCACGTAGAGATGAAATAGTAAAATCGCGGAGATCGGTGCCGTCAATCAATATGCTCCCCGAAGAGACATCGTAAAATCGGTTGATCAGGTTGAACAGAGTGGATTTTCCCGCCCCGGAGGGCCCGACGAATGCCACTGAGGTGTAGGCGGGGACTGATATGTTAACCTTTTCCAGTACGCCTTTTCCCCCGCCTCCGGGATAGGAGAATGAAACGTCGCGGAAGGATATATCACCCCGAAAACGACCGGCTTTGCGAGCGCCGGGACGATCACGCACATCGGGGGAGGTGTCGAAAATGCTGAATACGCGATCCGTCGCTCCCAGAGCATTGGCCGCCAGAAGCATGGTCTGACTCAGGTTTTCAAACTGACTGTATATATGTGACTGCATCATGACGAACTGCACAAGCAATCCGATCGAGAGGCCGGCACCGGCAAACATCCCCAGATACCCTCCGACAAGAATAACCAACAGAGGAGCCAATGAGTTCAGGGTCGAAACCGCCACCTGATTAAGCGCATCCAGACGTGCCCGTCGCACCCCCAAGTACACCAGTTCGTCCGAGGACTCTTCGAACCGGGCTTGTTCGTTGTCTTCCATGGTGAACGACTTTATTTCCGTGGGAGCCGCCAGTCGCTCCTGGGCCACACCGGACATCGCCGCAACCCGGGCCCGTGTCGCACGAGAGACCAGCCTTGCGCGACGACCAATGGTAAGCAGGATGAAAATCTGAATTGGAACCAGAGCAACCGACAAGAGCCCGACTACCGTGCTCTGAGTGAAGAAGAAGCTGAAAACCACAACCAGAACAATGAAATTCATCCAGATCTGCACCATGGTCCGCCCCAGAAAGGGCTCAATAGCTTCAACATCACTCATTATGTGACTGGTAATCGATCCGGAGCGATTGCATTCGAAAAATGAGTGAGACAGCTTCTGAATATGGGAGAACAGGTCAATACGCAGTCTGCGAAGCGCGAGTTGCACTCCTTTGTTGCCGTAGTATGATCGAAGATATACCGGTAGCGGACTCAGAAGGGCAATACCGCTCCCAATTCCAAAAAGCCGCAGAAGCTTTTCCCAGGCAGTGTTGGAAACGTATTCCCCGGCCGTGTAATTGTTCAAAACATCGATGGCTTCACCAAAAACCCATGCAATACCTATGGGGCGCAGAAATTTTACGGCGCCCATAAGAACTGCAAAGATGAAATAGTGCCAATATGGTATACAGTAGCTCAGCAGACGAAAAAGCGCGGACCGTTTCCGATCGGCGTTTGCAGCGTTTTTCTTCATTTTCTAATGCACAGCCCCACAACACCAAAGAAAAGGTTTTCAACAATCATGCATAATCTCGCTATATTATCTTATGTGTGTGCTCATCCTCCCACAACGCATAGTATCTTACGAATATAAAACAGAACCGGAACCGGCCCCCGGAGAAAGATGCTATGGGAGTATCGGTACTAGTAGAGCGTTTCCGAAGTAACGTTACTGAATCGGTGAGCGATCAGTGGGGCAATCGAGGCGCGAATGAGGAGAATACTGGAAGTATTTGACGATTGAGCAACGAAGACTGCGCCGCTGAGCGCCAGCGAGATTGTAACGTTATTTTGGAATCGCTCTACTAGTAAGAATTCTGATGGTCGGCATGGTACACGTGGCCGGGAGTAAGTAGTGCCTGTCCGAAAACCCCCGTTCATCGAGTCCCGAATTAACTTCGGGAAGATGAATCCCCTGTTTCCGGCCGAAAACGGGCACCTTCCCGATGTGTTATCGGGACTCGGCGTCCGT
>CAZEMW010000620.1:0-2840 GCA_964513105.1 uncultured Fibrobacterota bacterium | reverse complement strand
CGCGACGGAAAAGATTTTGTCTGCACCGCGGGCACCCCCGCGCTGGACAACGCTAGGGGACGAACCGCTTCGGAGAGGGCGCTGCATCGGTATGCCGATCGGACTCTTCTGGCTCCCAAAATGATTCGGAACTGGCGCGAGAATGATGAACTGGGTGTTCTGAACTGGACAGGCATTGATGATTACACTTCCTATCTGGCCATTCCTCTGCTTTCGGACAATCGTATGGTCGGCTGCATTCAGGTCTTCACCACCGATGAGTTCACCGAATTATATCGTCAGGAAAAACCGCTCTTGACCACGCTTTCGGCTCACGCCGCGGTCTGTCGCAGCAACGCGGTTTATTATGAGGAGCTGGGAGAGAAAGCGCGGCTCGAGGGTGAGCTTGAAGCGGCGCGGAATATCCAACGAAGCTTCACTCCCCAGTTTCAACCCTCGATACAGCATGTTCTGCTTAAAGGAGTGTACTATCCTGCTTTCGAGGTCGGAGGAGATTACCTGGACTATTTCGAAAACGAGGATGGGCACTGGGTCATAGTTATTGCCGATGTGTGTGGTAAAGGGGTACCGGCGGCTCTGTTGATGACCGTTCTTCGGAGCACTTTTCGTGTGGAAGCTCGCGGGCTGACGTCGGCACGTGCCATTCTCAGCGCCGTGAATCAGGCCATGCAGATCAACCTGGACAACCGGTCCTTTGTGACCGCGATCTGTCTGGTCCTCGACCGTGACGGAAAGACCATGAGTTATTCTCGTGCCGGACATCCACAACTGCTCAAAATTCCTGCCGGGGGTGGAGCTCCCGAGAGTATCGATTGTGCCGGAATCGCCCTTGGTCTGACTTCGGACCACCAGACGTTCGATTCACTGCTCGACGAAGTAACCATTCCGCTTCAGGCCGGAGATCGGTACCTTATCTATACCGATGGGCTCACCGAGGCTACCAACATCGAGAAGGACAGCTACGGTATGGAACGGCTTGAGCGAGTCGTGACCGAAGCGCGGAGTTGTGACCCCGATGGTATCATCCGGGAGATTATGGCGGACATCCGCGCGTTTACCGGAACGGCTCCGTACCATGATGATCTTACGATGCTGGCGTTGGAGGTTACAAAGTGAGTCGTCGGTGCGGGGCCGGATCAATACCTACCCTCCCGATCCTAACCCCCCCGTTCGTCCTGAGCTAAGTCGAAGGGTGACGGCCCGGATTTTTTTGGGAACACAACACCACCCAGAATTAGTGGAACGTGCAAGAGCCGTGGGTGGTTCGACAAGCTCACCACGAACGGATTGTCTCCCAGAATCAGAAGAACTTTCCACGGACGTTCGCAGGACGGAATGCATGCTCACAACCATAAAAAACAACTAATTTCGCTCCTGCCCTTGACATTCCTTTTTGAGTGAGATATATTTGATCCGAGGAAATTATGAAGACGATGAAAAAAGCGGCAATCTCGTTTCTTATCGGCGTAGTAAGCCTTGTAGTAGTACTCGATCAAAATGAACGGGGAACGGGATTGTAGTTTTCAAAGAATAGAGTCGAACACAAAGCCCGCTTCCCCAAAGGAAGCGGGCTTTTTTCGTTTATCTGGGTGGGCTCATGGTTCCAGTTTGCTCTGGAATGCTATGAGGAGGTATTTTACTTGGCTCCACAGGAGGGGGTTTTGGACAAAACCGGTGCCGAAATAATAGTTGATGCATTACGGCAGGAGAAAATTGATACGCTGTTTGGATATCCCGGCGGCGTTGTCATTCCTATTTTCGACGTTCTCTACGAGACGGACGACATTAAAGTCGTGTTGACTCGTCATGAACAGGCCGCGGCTCACGCAGCCGACGGATACGCTCGGGCGACGGGGAAAGTCGGGGTCTGCCTGGCCACCTCGGGACCGGGCGCCACGAATCTGGTCACGGGTATCGCCACGGCTTACCTTGACAGCGTGCCAATGGTCGCGCTCACCGGGCAGGTGGCCACACCGCTTCTGGGAACCGATGCGTTTCAGGAAGCCGACATTGTCGGTATTACCCGACCGGTCACCAAACACAATTTTCTGGTGAGAAATGTCGAGGAGCTTCCTTCGGTGCTGAGACAGGCGTTTCATATTGCCCGAAGTGGTCGTCCGGGTCCGGTTCTGGTCGATATTCCCAAAGATGTCTCTACCGGCATTTATAAGGAATATGCCTATCCGGCCGACATCAAGATGCGGAGTTATCGTCCGAATACGGTCGGGCATATTCGTCAGATCAAGAAAGCGGCTGAAGCGATCAAAGCGGCACAGCGTCCGGTTATCTATGCCGGCGGGGGAGTGGTCATAAGCGGGGCGCATGAAGAGCTTCGGGAGCTGGCCGAGAAAACCAATATTCCGGTGACCACCACTCTGATGGGTTTGGGAGCATTTCCGGGTACGCATCCGTTGTTCATTGGAATGCCGGGGATGCATGGCTCACGCGCCGCCAACAAGACGCTTCAGACCACGGATTTGATCATCTCGGTTGGAGCACGATTCGACGATCGGGTGACGGGGCACGTTGAGTCCTTTGCACCACATGCGCGAATCATACATATGGATATAGATCCCGCCGCGATATCCAAGATTATCAAGGTGGATATCCCGGTTGTGGGAGATGCAAAGAACATCCTGCAGCAATTGAACAAGCATGTCGTGCCGAGAGATGCGGGAGAGTGGAACGATCAGGTGAACGAGTGGAGAGGCGAAAAGATATACACCTATACACCGTCGGACTGCGAAATAAAACCACAGTCGGTGATCGAAGCACTCTACGAAGAGACCGGCGGGGAAGCGCTTATTACGACCGAGGTCGGGCAGAATCAGATGTGGGCC
>CAZEMW010000619.1:0-2840 GCA_964513105.1 uncultured Fibrobacterota bacterium | reverse complement strand
CAAGCGCTTTCTCGCTCGGCCGACACACCAAAGCGGGTTTCCGGACAGGCACTATTTATCATCGATCAAATCGTTACGATGAACGTCAATTCACTGGGTTTGCAGCCGCCGCACGTCGTTCGTGCAACCGCCCCCCTACCGGGATTACACGGCTTCGATGCGCACTTCTTCCATCAATCGCCACACTTCATCCCGGGATATATTGCCCGGTCCGGTATGAAGAGCATTCCCGGTTCCACAGGCAACGGCCATGCGACAAAGTTCGGGAAACGAGAACTGTCTTGCATGCGCCACCGCAATGCCCGCAACCAGGGCATCCCCGCATCCAACGGTATCCACTACTTCTATTTGAGGCGGTGAGCACAGAAGACAGTCGTTCTCGTGAACTGCAATCATACCGTCTTCCCCAAGTGAGACGAAAATGCTTCCCACTCCCATATCAAGCAGTCGTTTACCCTTCAGTGCGATATGGTGAATACCGTGGATACTCTCACCGAAATACTCCTCCAACTCGGAGTGGTTTGGCTTAATCATGGTGGGACGTGCTCGTATACCCATGTTGAGAGCAGTGCCGCGGCTATCCAGAATCGTGGTAATCTTGCGTTCACGACACCGTGTGATGATTTTCATGTAGGTCGAGTCTTCGAACCCGCGAGGAAGACTACCCGACAGGACCCAGATATCATGCGGTTTGAGCTTTGTCTCGGTGAATGCCAGAAGCTCATCCTGCACCCGTACACTCATCCTTGGTCCCGGGGAATTCACGTGCGTAACCTGTCCGTTTTCAGTTTCAGCGAACGTGACGTTTATGCGGGCGCTGCCTTCAACGGAAATAAACTCACCACGTATTCCACACTCTCCGAGATGAGATTCAAACCGACCGGCATCAGCTTGGGGAAGGACACCAACGACTGTAACCTCTTCACCCAGTATCCGAATACTTTTTGCGGCATTCAGACCTTTTCCGGCGGGAAGCCGCGCCGAAGGGACATCCAGCATGGTCGTTCCGGGAACAAGCTCCGGAACCGTGTACACCACATCAACGACCGGGTTAAGAAGTGTACAGTAGATCACAAAGCCCCTTCACCTTTCAACAGGACGAACAGCATCTGCATAGCCCGAATCATCATCCAGGCCAATACCGCCCCCACGACTATCTGCGCAATCCGCAGAAAAACATGAACTCTCGTAAATTTTTTCATAGTATCCGGCAGGTGAAAAATAGTTTCCTATCGGGCCACGCACCAAAAACAGTTCAAGCCCGACCTCCCTTGGTGGGGAGGTCGGGCTTGAAATTGGGTCGAAGTCCACTCGCTCAGCTGGATCTATCGTCTACTCTCTACTCCCTGAGATCAACCGGGACCATGTTGTCGAGAGGTTTGCTGCCCTGGTATTCGGGTGCGTTTCCCATGCCGCTGTCGGCGGCGCTGTCGGTCTGGGCGACATTCTCCACAGCTTCGTTTTCGGTAGTCACCGATGCGTCGGCGATGCCGGATTCGGCATTGAGCTCTTCTTTTATGCCCTCGGCAAGCCCCGGATCCTGGTTTTCGCCGAGATTATAGGCGAAATAGGTCCCGGTTCCCACGCCTAGAAAGAGAAGAAGCAATGCCAGTGAGAAACGCTTTGCATATACGAAAGCGGGCATAAACGTCGACGTAGGGCGGGGGGTTTTCGCACAGGCGGTGAATACCTTCCGATCTACCTCGGGTGACGGCTGCTCACCAAGGATTTCCTCGGTAAACCATGCCGAACGCTGCTTTTCGTAGCGTTCCTGTTCGCTACGACACACCTCACACTCTTTTAGATGCTCTCTATACTTTTGAGATTCTTCGCTGCTCAGTTCTTCTGAGGACAGCAGCAGTCCTTCTTCGACCCACCTAGTGCACTCCATGAACACCCCTCTTCTCGAGTTCCTTTCGAATGTTTCGTAACGCCAGCCTCATCCTGCCAAGGGCAGTGTTTATGGGACAATCCATAATGGCTGCAATTTCCTTGAACGGAACCGCCCCTAACTCCCTTAGAAGGAATACCTCCCTCTGAAGGGGATCGAGTGTTTTGACGGCATCATTGATCATTGTACGTAACCTCTGGTTACTCACAAAGTCGTCTTGTGTCTGTAACTTTGTTCCTACCGAGCGTTCCGTATCATCCTGATGCTCATTCTCGACTTTGACGTGCCTGAAATGATCAATTGTCCGCTTGTGCGCGATTCCGAACAACCAGCTCAAAAAGCTTCTGTTCGGATCGAACTGGTTGGCATTGCGTAAAGCCGCCAGGAACGTTTCCTGAAGGAGATCTTCCGCAAGCTCCTTATCGTTAGTCATCCGAAGCAGAAACGCAAAAACTCGATTTTTGTATTTATCGTAGAGTTGCGCAAATCCCTCGGAATTTCCCTTAACCCACTGTTCGAAGTGCTTCCTGTCCTCAAGTTTGTCAGTCATGTGAATTACGTCTTCTCCTCACGGATTATTGTACCTCTCACAAGGCCACGAAAAAGGACCGACATTACCAAAAATGCCGGTCCTGAAAATACCACCTGTACGGTATGTCTGCAGCTCAGCCGGATCCATCCCCAAAAAGCCCAAGATCCGTAAGCGCATCGCGGTAGACCTCTTTCTTGAAGGGTACGATTCTCTCCAGCGCCTCTTCGGGGGTAACCCATTGATATCGATCAAACTCTCGCGGTTCATGATCGAAGTGTATCCCCTTTTCATCTTTTAGACGCACCAGAACCCATCGTTGCTGCTGGCCCCGGTATCCTTTTTTGTGATCCACCTCCGGTGGGAATTCATAAAAATAGGTTTTCGGAGCAATCCGCAACACTTCAATCGAGTCGGTAC
>CAZEMW010000618.1:0-2841 GCA_964513105.1 uncultured Fibrobacterota bacterium | reverse complement strand
ATATGCCCGCCTGCGCTCGATACAAGCCATACCGATACGGCAGTGGTCGATACCACAACGACACCCCGGGACGAGACTCCACAGCCTTGAACCGATGATGATGCGCCGTCCCCCGGCGCAAACGCGACAAAAAAAGTACGCGCCCGATCTCGGAGAAATCGGGCGCGTACTTTTATTCTATACAAAGTACAGCAGGCTAAGCCGGCGGAGCCGGAAGGTCAAAGGTCTAAGATCAGACTTCGGCGCCGCTCAGTCACCGAAGGTCAAACAGAAAAAACCTTTGTGGACAAATAATACGCCAAAACTTGTGCTGAGCGTGCCGAAGTAAAACGTGTGTTTGTCAGACAAAGAGTCTAATAGTCAATAAGTGTCTCGTCCCGGTCTTCCTTCCATGCCATGAGTCGTCGTGTGCGACTTGGGTGTTTCAGTTTCCCCAGCGCTTTTGTCTCGATTTGACGCACGCGCTCACGTGAGATACGGAACGTCTCCCCAATTTCCTTCAGTGTTTTAATTCTCCCGTCATCAAGCCCGAATCGCATGACCAGAATCTCTCGCTCTTTCGAATCCAGTGAGTCAAGTACCTCGCCGATACTTTCGCGCAGTCCCATAAGCGAGACCCGCTTCGAGGGATTTTCCGCTTTTGTGTCCTCAATGTATTCCCCGAAAGTCGTCCCCCCTTCGTTCCCCACCTCCATATCGAGAGATATGGGATCCATGGAGTATTCGAGAGCCTGTTGGACTTTACCGACGCTACAACCAATCTCTTTTGCTATCTCTTCGTGGCTCGGCTCATACCCGTATTCCATCACACATTTCCGGCAGTATCGAAGGGTCTTATTTACAATGTCCAATGTATTGACGGGAATTCGAATCGTTTTTGCTTTGTCGTTTATCGCACGGGATATTGCCTGACGAATCCACCAGGTGGCGTACGTACTGAACTTGTATCCTTTTCGATAATCGAAATTCTCAACAGCTTTGATCAGCCCGCGATTCCCTTCCTGGATGAGGTCGATTATCTCCATGCCCTTCATCATGTACTTTTTGGCGATACTCACGACCAGTCGAACATTCGCTTCGATGAGCGCACACTTGGCCTGGTTGCGCATGTCGTCCCAGTATTTATACTCATTGAGTTCCTCGGAGCCCTCTTGCTCGAGCAAAAATTTGTGGTACTTTGACAACATGTGCTGCACCTGTTTGGAATTCAGATTCAGCGATTGACACAACGCTATACTCGAGTCCTGAAGCTCAGAGATTTTGCTTTTCAAATCGGAGGCATCCTTCCCCTCGGCCTTCTCAAGCTGTTCACGCGCATTGGCGATCATCGTGTTTTTGCGTTTGATCTGAGCCACTGTTCGCAGGAAGTCCTTCCGGAGTTCTTCGTGCGCTTCCGGGTCGTCGTACTTATCCTCCGCAATATTGAGGACGTCAATACACTGAAGTTCGTGTCGTTTGAACTCCTCTCCAAGGCGGTACAGACTCTCCAAGGCGAATTGAGAGCGAAACGCCATTTCGAACAGCTTTTCCTGAGCATACTCCATCTGACGAGCGTACTGTGCTTCCTGTCCCTTCGACAAAAGCGGCACACGCCCCACCGTATTGAGATACACCCATGTCGGATCGGGATATCGGGGTGCTCCCCTGGCGGCAACACTTCGTCGCCGAGCATACTCCTTTTCGATCGTGTTGGCATCCCGGACAAACCGGTTCACCGCGATTTTTTCGGCGACCAGTATTTCCTGGATCTCTTCCTTCTGCTTGGGGGAATCCGCCAGGTCACGTATCTGTATATCGGTGACAAACCCCTGAAGGTTGGCGAGTTTCCGTAGTCGATCTGTTTTTTTCTGAATGTCGGCCGGCATATTTTCGCTCTTTTTTACCATTAAGCGTCCAACTCCTGCAGACTAAGGGCGATCTCTTTTTGACGCTCGAGAAGCTTTCGTTTTTCCTGTGGGTCCTCTTGTGACCTGAGCCGCTCGAGAATACCACGCATCTCCGCCTTGTAAAACTTCCGTTGTAATCTCCTGATGGTGAGATGGAGATCGGCTTCGGCACCTTCGGCAGGCCCCGGTTTCAAGACGGCTTCCGTTATTACTCGCCGCGCATTCTCACTCTCCACCCGCTCCGTGAGCGTTGTAAGAGTTGCATCGCTACCGTAAGTATCTATCAGTATACAATATAAGTTCCTGCTAAAACCATCGGTAAACGTATCCGGTGAAATCCGCTCCATTGCGGTCTCGATGAATTCCGGTCGCGCGAGTAATAGTCTAAATAGATTCCCTTCGATTGTCTGCAAAAATCTTTGAATTTTCGATTTTTGTTGTTCCTGACCCTCTGTAGTTCGTTCTTCTCCCCCGTTTTCATGTGTTTGAAGGACTTTTCGGACCAGTTCTTCACGCAATCCAAGCCGTTCCGCCGAACGTTTCAGGTATTCCGCAAGAATAATGGGCTCCGTTATAGCCCGTAAGAATGGTGTGACAACCTTCAATACTTCCGATTTCGCTTGCGGAGAACCGATTCCATGTTTCTCCACCGTCCGATCAAGCACAAAATCAAATGCCTCCCGGGCCGACTCGACTTTCGTCAGCAATACCTCGGCCCCATGGGTGCGCACGTAAGAATCCGGATCCTCTTCGGCGGGCAGTATAAGAACCCGCACCTCCAACCCCAACGGAGCAAGCGTGTATGCCGCCCGCTCCGCCGCGTTGACCCCCGCCGACGGCCTGCGCAGAATGGATACTTTGGCCAAGTCCCCGAAAAGGGAGGATCCGCAATGTGCCGCTGCAACGCCGCGAGGGCGGCCGCCGTCGGGGCGGCAACGCTGCTTCTCGTCACGGG
>CAZEMW010000617.1:0-2857 GCA_964513105.1 uncultured Fibrobacterota bacterium | reverse complement strand
ATCGAAAGCTTCGTAATCATGGCATTCCCTGCAACGCGAATGACGACTTCAAGTCCCTGAAGTGAAGAACATTCGATTTCTGTACACATCCTCATCTTCGCAATAAGTGAAAAAGAAACGAGTACCGGGCGGTAATCCATATGATAGGGATATGCCGGTAGCCGTGCCTCGGATATTTTCGAGGAATTCACCAGTGCATACACCCCTTGGTACCTGTCACGGTATTGAGGAAGTGCAGTTA
Organism: uncultured Fibrobacterota bacterium; assembly: GCA_964513105.1. Lineage (GTDB taxonomy): Bacteria > Fibrobacterota > Chitinivibrionia > Chitinivibrionales > CAYFVL01 > CAYFVL01. Next base: position 2,616 of record CAZEMW010000617.1, on the reverse strand, counting down.
TCCTGGTTGTTCCTTTAGCCAGAAACGCATCGGCCACAAAGACTCCGGCATCTGCGAAGTTGTGGGGGGTTCCATCCCAGAAAACGAACGTGATTACGGAGTCGGCGGTCGGGTAGCCCGTCAAACAGTTGTTTTTTACTTTCCGCGTGCATTTTGAAGGCTGAGCGGATCGTCGATAGTATGTCCCCCTTTCTCCAACCCCCAACCAGGTCGGGAATTCCGTTCTGCACAAGAGGCTGTCGGGCGAAATGAGTAGTAATCCAAAGGGAGTGGTCCGTCGGTCCACATAGGTACCCAATGGTTTCGTCAGATAGCAGAGATCGTTATCCTTATGGTATCGAGTCGATGTCGATAGTGAGCAAGTTATGGTGGGGGCGTGGCGGATGTCATGATATGTATAGATTGTATCTCTTGTGACCTCTATCTTATGGTGGAAGCAGTGTTGCGGGATTCCAATCGGAGGAAATGGCGCACAATCGCCTCCGTAGCTATCCTCGAATGATACAAAGGTCGTTTCGTCCTCAGCGATCTCGTATGCCAAATATGGGTGCCAGCTCCCGAGAACGCTCGGACTGTCCAGTTCGGGTGTGGTGCCGGTACGGCATTTAAGAAAGAGAATCGTTGCGCCGATAAGAAGAAGTACGTTCGTTGGCTTTCGCATGTGAGTCATCCTCCAAAGCTAATGAGAGCAAGCCCGGCATGCGAATATAAAATGTGGCGCCGGTGACACCCGCTACATGGTGCCGGAACAACACGTTGGATTTCAGGTCGGACGGTATCCGCTTCGTTTCCTGCACCGACTTGCAGGGAATGAACGAGACAGGGCAATCACATGGTCGGGAGGGTGGAAGGGCATTCCGGTGATCTCTTTTACGGGGCGCACAGTATTCTTGGGCCGGCGACTCAACCGAGGACCGTCACGGCAGAATTTGGCGACAAAGCCTGCCTATAACATATATTGAACCTATCACTGTTGTATATTGGCCGAATATCACGATCTGCCGCATGCCTCAAGAGAGTATCGGCGATCGAAGCCGAAGAAAACCTTGAGATCCGCCTGTGTTGCAGGACCGTACATGATGTCGACAAATCAAACACACACGGATAGCGCCCTCGCCGAGACTCAACGCTCCGGCGACTCCATTGATCTGGAAAAACTGCACGTTCCGCATTCGGTGCTCTCCGTTGTTCCCTATCCGGTTGCCATTGAATACTTCGCCCTTCCGTACGGCATCGATGATGCCGGTCGGGTCGAAATGCTCATGGCATATCCGCATGATATCGATTCAATTCAGGCGCTTCAGGTGCATACGGGAGCTTTGATTCGACCACGGGCCGTGAAAAAAGACGAGATAATGCGCCTTATTGCAAAGCACTACGGCCAACGAGGTGAAAAGCCTTCAAGCTCCGGCAATGCGACACCGCGCGGGACATCATCGCAACCGCTCAGAATCAACGCCGGTGAAAATGCAATCACCATTGTTGACGACATTGTGCATGAAGCCGTACGGCTTCGGGCAAGCGACATCCATCTGGAACCCTACGACCGTGAGATGAATGTCAGATTTCGTATCGACGGCGTTCTGCAGGAGATGGCGGTCATACCCCCCGATCGTGTGCGGGAGGTATCGTCCCGGATAAAAATCATGGGGAAAATGGATATCGCCGAGAAGCGGCGCTCGCAGGACGGGCGTATTCGCATATCCGAGGGCGGCAAGGATGTCGATATTCGAGTCAGCACGCTTCCAACCGATTTCGGAGAGAAAATCGTGTTGCGAATTCTCGACAAGGGAGCATTCGAGTACTCTCTCGACGCCATGGGGCTCGATCCCTCTCGACTGGCGCTGTTCAAGCGGTCGATCAGCATGCCGAACGGGATCGTCCTACTGACCGGTCCAACCGGATCCGGGAAAACAACGACTCTGTACTGCGGCATAAACTACCTTCGAAAGCCCGGTATCAACATCTCGACCGTCGAAGACCCCATTGAATACAATATTCGTGGTGTGAGTCAGACGCAGATACAACCAAATATCGGGATGACTTTCGCGCATACGCTTCGGACACTGCTGCGCCAGGACCCGAATGTAATTATGGTGGGGGAAATGCGGGATCAGGAAACGGCCGAAATTGCCATTCGAGCTTCGCTGACCGGCCACCTGGTGCTCAGTACGCTTCATACAAACGATTCGCCATCCGCCGTAACGCGCCTGATCGACATGGGGATCGAGCCGTATCTGGTGTCGTCGTCGGTCACCTTGATCGTTGCGCAGCGTCTGGTTCGAAGGATTTGTGAACACTGTAAGTGCGAAGAAGATGTGCCGGACAGTGTAAAACAGGAAATAGGATTGCCGCTTGAGGCAAAGATATCTAAAGGACTGGGATGCTCCGCTTGCGGGCATACGGGATACCGGGGAAGAATCGGAATTTACGAAGTTCTGCCGATCAGCGAGGATATTCGCCGCTTGATAAATCAAAAAGCGTACGCGTCCGAAATCGCCGCTCAGGCGACAAAAGAAGGACTCGTCACTCTCAAACAGGACGCGCTTTCCAAACTCTCCTCCGGTATTACGTCTCTTCCCGAAGTGCTTCGAGAGATTTCAGTTGTGAGTTAGG
>CAZEMW010000616.1:0-2861 GCA_964513105.1 uncultured Fibrobacterota bacterium | reverse complement strand
GAACCCATTGCCTTCTTGAAGTGGCCATTCAAAGGTGTAAACACCTCATCACGTGTCAGGCAAACATCATCAAGCAATTCCGGTCCTTTAAGGCCCGAAGCTGCCCTCTTCCCCTCAAACACCTCAAGTGCTTCAGCTCCAAGTAACTGACAGAGAGCTTTGGTTATCACCACCGCCATTCGAAAGTTCGACAGGTTACCCGACTTCACCCAGGCATTTCGCAATTGCGCGTAATCTAAGATCACCCTGCGGTGATCGATGTCGGATAAATTGATGGGCCGGTTTCCTTCAAGGTCTTCCTTCAGGATGGTGAAGAATTCATCGTAGGAGCTGCTATCTTTGCAGAACTCGGCAAACCGAAAATCCGTCCAAGCCGAGATAGTGTCGGGGTGGGAGATTGGAAATCCAGCAAACGCCAAAACCAGACTTATGCCCATCATACGCATCATTAGACGAGTGGTATTCTTCTGGGTATGCGGCATCCTAATGTCCCATTTCATTTAGTAACACTCCGGACGGGAAACGAAAAGCTCCTGTCAAAAAAGATCGCGACCAAGAAAACCTCACCTTCTAAGCTCCCATCAAGGCCATAACCGCATTGCACCTGACCAGCGTCTATAGGCAGGTTAACAATGTCTTTACGCCCAATCCTTATTTGGGCACTGGTATTCCTATTGAAATAGTCGAAGTCATATGGATCCTCAATAACCATATCAACTGAAAAGTTGCTTAACTCATACTCAGTGGAGGATACCCGGCGTGCGTCGAACTCGATTGTCCCCTTGGGATGCCCGTGTCCTATGCCAAATCTAGGTATACCGAAATCGAGATCATGGCCTCTTGGAGAAGACAACGATTTGTGTGCAATCTGTATTCTAATATGATCTGCCTGATAATTGTTATCTACCTCCTGAAAAGAAATGCGGTTATACTCTCTAAATGCTGCGGGCTCGATTACAGGATGCGACTTGAACGCGTCAGACCCCTTCGATCCCTTTCGGTACTCAAACCGGGGGACCGACACTTGATTCCCGCCCGGGGTTGTAATTACATCATTGTTTGTGAATCCGAAGCGATGTGTCAGCTTCATCTGAAGGTTTATGCTCTGCCTCCCTGCATAAGTGGGCGCAAAATCATAGAAAGGGCTAAAAGCATTATCATCAAATGATCCCACGGAAAATCGATGAAGCAATTGGTACCCGACCTCAATCGGGGCCGGTTCGATTTTGCCAAGACTGCCGGTAACGACCAACAAGTTTAGGAGTCTTTTTGAAGTCGCGTATTCAGATTCAGAAATCCCATACACCTTATAAATGACTCCACCCCATGCGTCGACATTCCTGGCTTCTTCCAGCACGCCATTGTCGTCTGTGTCCACCCCATAGACGATTTCCCAGTCATGCTCATGGAAGTATCCACTTCGGATTGGCAAGTCCTCTTTTACTGTGACCCCACCCTTTTGAAGTGTTTGAATTGGCAAGTGTGGACCGTCAGGTTTAACAATCTGGTAGTGTAGTTCAGGTGAATTCGCAGGACTGGTCAATTCGATGTCCATCCGGTCATCTGATTTGGCCGAGTGAAAAGCTACCAAGTAGTTCTTTCCTGAATAGGGCAACCCGTTCCTTTGCCCTTTAAGATCCGCCCGGTTTGGCTCCGCATTATTGAAATCCCTGCCTGCTTCATTTATAGTCACTTTGACTTGAGACGGACTAATCGCAGTCACCGCAGAATGCGAATTCTGATTACTCGGCTCCACCTCCGCAATATCTCCGAGTACCTCATCAACCCGATCCTTTTCAACGTAGTTCACCTTGAGTTCCGCCGGTTTGTTCTCGGTAACGAAGATATAGATACTGTCGCCTTCGATGCCGCTTATTAGAGACTCAAATGAGTACCAGTCTGAGAACAATTGGTAATTGTTCTTTTTCTGCTTCTCCGAGGCAGGCCAAATCAGGTTTTCTTTCTCGAGGCCCTTTGAACTGTAGACTTGCACATTATCGGTCCAACTCACAATCACGGCAGCCTTCGGTTTATCATTTTCAGGTATCCATGCCGCCGGGTCTTTTTCAATATGAACGGGAACCGGCTCGGCGCCTCGGTTGGTCGTTTCGTTGTACCCATTGTACACGTCGCCAAAAAGAATACGAGACGAGGATAGCGGAACGTAAAAAACGCGAGTTCTTAGTGTGCCGTTGAGTTCTGAGACCTCCACTCTCGATTCATCGAAGAGCGTTGAATTCTCGACTACAATATGGTGATCACTCTCTTGGAGGACCTCGGGCTTAGTACCGGTACTCGGATCGGGAACTACCGTGAAATCCAGTGCATTGCCCGCCGTGACATAATCCGGATTGAAAACGATCTTTCGTTTGTTTCCCCACAGTGTCGTTGTCACGTTTCGGGCGTTTTCAAGCTCGGTTTCTTCGGAACCATCGAAAAACAGAGCATAGGTCTTCACAACATTTTCTGAAAAGCCACCCACCATTCCTCCAACAATGTCGCCGGGGGCAGTTTCTTCAGCGGTTAAGCGAAATGCTGTGCCTGGTACCCAGCTACCGGAACCACGTGGCGCGACGGAAAGCCGTACTCCCACCAAACCAAGATGGAACAGCGTGTCTTTGGACGATCCTCCCCATCCCTTCACCCACAGACCGGGACGCTGTTGCGGCAATTTTTGAAGCAAAGGCTCCTGGGGCGAAAACACGATCCGCTTGCCCTCGGGACTGCCGACCAGAAAAGGTTCACCAAAAATGCCGGATGAAACGTCATCCCCCGCCGCATACACCGCCACATTCCCCGAAACCCTCACCATAACCCCGGCCCCGGGAATCTCTTCATCCTCGTATTCCTTCACCTCAAGA
>CAZEMW010000615.1:0-2874 GCA_964513105.1 uncultured Fibrobacterota bacterium | reverse complement strand
TTCGGACTGATGGCGTTTACTCTCAAAGACTATCAGATACTCGATGAAATCGGCCGTGGAGGTTTCGGCTTCGTGCTTCGTGCTCGCCAGAAATCTCTGGACCGTCCGGTCGCTGTCAAGTGTCTGAATTCCCTTCGAGCGCAAAGCAGCAACGATATTGAACGATTTCGCCGGGAAGCGCAAGCGATGGCCGCCCTCGCTCACGACAATATCGTCTCCGTGTTCGATTATGCCTACCACGACGGCAACTATTACATCGTTATGGAATTTGTGGAGGGGATGACACTGGAGCAGGCTCTTGAGCGGGGGCTCGATCCGAATATCGTTCTGCACGTGCTCCACAAGACCGTCGGGGGGCTTCGATGTGCACACGAGTCCGGCATTCTGCATCGTGACCTGAAGCCGTCGAACATTCTTCTGGGGCGAAACGGACAGGTGAAGCTTGCCGATTTCGGGGTAGCTTCATTTTCCCGGGCCGAGACGGTGCAGAGCAAGACCGCGGCGGTGGGAACGTTGTGGTACATGGCGCCCGAAGCGATTGTGAATCCCCGTGATGTCGACGGACGTGCGGATGTGTTTTCGATAGGATGCATACTGTATGAGGCGCTTTCGGGAAGAGTGCCGTTTCCGGGGGAGAATATCGGCGAAGTATCGTATCTGGTGCTGAATGAACCGCCTCCCGAATTCGAGAATCTTTCGGAGGAGTTGGGCGAGGTCGGTGAGCTGACGATGCGGTGCCTTTCGAAAAATCGAGACGATCGTCCCAACGTGGACCAACTTACGACCGCCCTGTCGGATATTCTTCGAAAAAAAGACGGATCACCCGAATCGGAACTGGTTGCGTTCATACGAGGTGAGACTGGAGAACCGGCGGAATCGGCGCAACCAACACCCGTATCGTCGAGCCCCACGCCCGTGTCCGTCGGCCTTCCCGGGACGCTTCGATTTGCGCTTCCTCTTGTTTTCATGATTGTCCTGGTCGGCGCGGCGGTTCTGCACTACTGGGGACGGAGCCCCGATCGGTCGTCGTCGTCCGAATCCCTTCCCCGTCTCGTGTCGGTCAATGAAATCAAGCAGGATCATCGTAGCGTTCCCAGGCGTCGTCGGGCCGCCAAACTCCCTCCCGATGCACCCGCACCTATTGCGGTGGAGCAGGCGGATGGTGGATTCGGCAAAATCGTAATCCAGGGGCTGCATTCGGGTGATTCGGTTACCGTCGACGGCTCCGGGGTGACTCCCGCGCACGATTCCGAGGGAGCCGTTATCGAGCTGGGGTCCGGTCGTCATACGATCAAGGTGTTTGACAAAAGCGGCAACGTATCGCGCAAAAATGTGGAAATTGTTCCGTTTCAGGTTCTGGAATGGAATCTTGGAAGGATTGCTCATGACGACTGACCCGATGATTCTCGGGCATACCGACGACCTTATCACGGCATCCTTGCGCCTTACCGCTTCGATGGTATCCGAGGAAGACACCTACGCGCTGCTTCGTCGGGGGCTTGCGCTTTGCGTTCGGGTGCTGGATTGTGATCGCGGGATGATTATCGCCCAGAGTGCGACCGGTGATCGACGTGTAGTGGAACGTGCGGGGGGAAAAGCCGAGGCATGGTACAGCACGACCGCAATACGGCTGGTCGGTGAGAAACGAAAGCCGCTTCTGATATCGGACACAATTGAACATGAGCTTCTTGGCGGACGTGAATCGATCAACCAGCATGATATTCGTTCCGTTCTCTGCTCATTGCTCGATGTTGATCGGGGGGAGAAGGATGCGGAGGAGATGTATCTCTACCTCGACAGTCATACCGATCGACGACCGTTTTCCGAGGAAGATCTCGAGAAGTTTCGTCTGTTGTCATCGTTGATGGGGTCTCTGGTTGAGCGTATGGAACAGTTGGCGCGGCAGGAGGCGACGATTGAGGAACTTCGTAATCGGATGGAGGAGCGTCGGTTCGAGGATCTGATTTTTGGAAGTGATGCCTTTGCGAAGTGTCTCGAGCTGGTACGACAGGCCGCGCCCACCGATGTTCCGATGTTGCTGCTGGGTGAGACCGGCACCGGAAAAGAAATGATCGCCCGGGTGGTGCATAAGCTCAGTTCTCGGGAAAAGAAGCCGTTCATTGCGGTCAATTGCGGAGCGATCCCGGGAAATCTTATCGAAAGCCAGCTTTTCGGCCATGAACGGGGGGCGTTTACCGGGGCGGTATCCTCACGAAAGGGCTTTTTCGAAGAGGCCGACGGGGGAACGCTGTTTCTCGATGAAGTGGGGGAGCTTCCCGCCGATGCGCAGGCGCATTTTCTTCGGGTGTTGCAGGAATCGGAAATCGTTCGTGTGGGGAGTGCGAAACCCATAAAAGTAGATGTCAGAATCGTCGCGGCGACCAATGTTGATTTGGAGCAGGCGGTTAAAGACGGGACGTTCAGGAGCGATTTGTATTACCGGCTGAATGTGTTGCCGGTGGTGGTGCCGCCGGTCAGAGAGCGAGGGGAGGATTCTCTTCTCCTGTCCCGATTTTTCCTGGATCGATACGCACAGACCTACGGCAAAAAAAATCTCAAACTGTCCCGCGACGCCGAAAAGGCGATTCTCACCTATGACTGGCCCGGAAATGTCAGAGAAATTCAGAACCGGATGCAACGCGTCGCCATAACCGCTTCCTCTTCTACCATAGACAAAACCGACCTGGGCCTGACCGCCGGCGAGTCCTCAAGCTACTCAAGTCTCCGTGAAGCCCGCGAAGCCGTCGACCGCGACATGATCGCCATGGCCCTCTCCCGCTCCCCGGGAAACCTCACCAATGCCGCGAAGATACTGGATATCGATCGGAAGAGTCTGCGGATTTTGCTGGAAAAGTATGGGATTGAGTATTGAGG
>CAZEMW010000614.1:0-2877 GCA_964513105.1 uncultured Fibrobacterota bacterium | reverse complement strand
ATCCAATTCCGATCACCCCGGAGACCGATTTTCGCGGCGTCATCTGCAGCCCGTCGCTCAATTGAACGCCGACCGGACTATCGGGAAGCAGCTCAAAGAGCTTTGCCTGTTCCGCTATCGACCAATCGCAATACCCGGGACTGTAGCGCTCCGTAAGAGCTTCATCGGGACGCACATTGCGCCCGACCATTTTTGCAACCGATTCCGCCGCCGCTTCAGCGGCCGCAGATGCCGTTCTATCCAGAATTGTTCCCTGATACATGCGTCGTGAGGATGTTTTTTCAATGACTTCATCTATTTCAGCACCAAGCGTCACTACAAAGATTGCGGCCTTCCTGCAGTGCTCCAACACCCGGGATATTTTGCGGCTTCGAACGGGCAGAAAGCCACCAATCAGCACCTCACCGTCCGACTGCGATATGGATAGAATCCGGGTGACGGCTCGCGGACGCCAGACATCATTGACCATTTCAATTGCTTCTCCCGCCCATCGTCGACTTCGGGGCGACAATTCCGACTCTCCGTTCTCTCCCAGTATTTCGTAGAGACGTTCCGGCCGAAGCCGTACATCTACATCCCAGCGGTTGGTTGCCGGCCAGGGGCATCGATAATTCCTACTCGTAGATCGGCTAAGCATCTATAGGTTCTCTCCTTCTGGTTTTCGAGATAAGCAAGAATTGTTCTTCGAATAAGTGGGGCGGATTGTTCAGCTGCGAGTCGCAGGACAAGTTGTCGTCCCGGTTCACAGTTTCCTCACAGACGCGTGACAGGCATAACAGGAGCATAAAAATATATAAGTTACACTCCCTCTGTCATGTTTTTTGCGTATAGAATGGATATGTTAGATACCAGTTAGACACTATCACCCGCGAAAACAGACCAAAAATGTGGCTTAGCGCTCAGGATTCGGCGAAACAGCCGAGATTCCGACGATCACGGTAAGGGTGGTTCTATTCTATAATATTGGCCGAGTTCGGTCGATTCCTCGCCGAACTCCGGCATTCAGGCAGGCGCACCGGGAGCAATTCGACTTGCCGTGTACCGGAACAGTGTCGTAGATGTCCCAACTTGGCGATAACGAGAAAAGGGCCGGAAACTCAGAAAAGAGTTTCCGGCCCTTTTTTATTTTACCAGGCTCAGGTAGTCAAATCCATTGAGCTTGAGGGCGACCTCGCCACTCCCATGGAGTCCAATTCATCTCGACCGGGATAACATTGGCAAACACCCCACATTCTTCCAGAACCTTTGTGGCGGCTTTCCGGCATCCTTTGGGGACCACCAGGGAGAATTCGGCGCCTTCCGAGTCGGCGTGAGACGCAAACAACCGTACCTGTTCCCGAGTCGTTGCGTCCGTAAGTTCATCATCAGTTTTCACTTCGATGAGATGCAGTTTTCCATCTCTGGTACCGGTAAGATCGGGAGTGTAGCCACTTATTTCATCCCGACACAGGACCATTTCAGGCCGTTCCTCACTATCCGGCAAATTTGCCTTCGTACCTTCAAATCCTCCTCGCTTCATCATGTGCACTACATGGTTTACCATAGCGTCGTGCCGTTCCTTGCTCGCGCTCGTGCTCACGGTTTCAAGCTCCCTTTCCGACGAATTCTTGTCCGCCCACTTTGTTCTTAGAGGTTCGGAGCGGCGGATAAAAACTCCGATTTTACCCGCCTTATATCATTGATTGTACAGTTATTACGACGATTGTCCACCGAAAAACCACTATAAACGTGCTCTCCTGCGTCGGACAGGCAAGCACATCAGACAATCGCACTACAACATGACTCTATCGAGTCACTAGTTGCGTAAGTAAGCATGAAACGGATGCGTTTTCAAGCTCTTCTTGAGCTTTTTGAGCGCGCTTTCCTTGATTTGTCGGACCCTTTCTCGAGTGAGATTCATCTGCACACTTATTTCTTCAAGCGTCCCCGGAGCACCGTCTTCCAGACCGAAATAGCGTGAAACCACGCATCTTTCTCGTTCACTCAGGGAGTCTTCAAGAACCGAAGCCACTTCAGTCTTGAGAACCGATCGAAACGCCCGTTCATCGGGCGAAGTCTCTTCATCAGTCCTGAGCATGTCGCGTAACGGAGTTGCAGAATGGACAGCCACCGGAGCATCCAGTGAAGTGTGGTTTCTTCCAGCCGCTATCGCGGTGGTAACATCGTTTCGCGAAATACCCATCTCCTGAGAAACTTCCTCTTCATTCGGTCGTCTGTTCAACTGCTGTTCCAGACGATCACTTGTTCGGCCGACACGATAAATGCGCCCTACCGTGTTCAATGGAAGTTTCACGATACGCGAGGATTGTGCCAACGACGACAGAATAGCCTGGCGAACCCACCATACGGCGTACGAAATGAAACGAAAGTTCTTTGATCCGTCAAAACGACGCGCCGCGCGAACAAGCCCGATATTACCTTCGTTTATCAGATCCGAAAGCGGCAGGCCCTGATTTTCGTAATTGCGGGCAACACTGACGACAAAGCGCAAGTTCGCTTTAACAAGGCGTTCAAGAGCTTCCTCGTCGCCATCACGAATTTTGGCGGCAAGCTCAGCCTCCTCCTCCGACGCCAGCGGACGATACCGCGATATGTCGTTGAAGTACCGCTGGAGATTGCCTTCCTGAATCCAAACAACGGCGCTCTGTGATTTGCGCATACACCTTAGTCCTTTTTCGTTTTATGGTAGGTTTAATACATTGACGGTACAATTATGTTTCAATGAATCGGAGCGATACGTTTATGAACCTTGAGGAGCTTGATGCGGCAGCATTACCAGCACCTTCGCTTCAATGTCCATCTCCCGAAGACGTTTTTCCGCCTTCTCGGTGGCCTCCTGTGTTACCACGAGATAAAAAAGACCCGAAGTTCTTCGGC
>CAZEMW010000613.1:0-2882 GCA_964513105.1 uncultured Fibrobacterota bacterium | reverse complement strand
GCGCGAGTGTGTATAGCGCATCGGAGATCGCAATTAAGGAATTTCCGGATTTTGACATAACGGTTCGCGGGGCGGTCAGTATCGCTCGACGGCTTCAGGACCCGCTGTCCGAGCTGGTGAAGATCGATCCGAAAGCAATTGGCGTAGGGCAGTATCAGCATGATGTGGATCAGTCGAAGCTGAAGTCTTCGCTGGAAGAAGTGGTGGAAAGCTGCGTGAACCGGGTGGGGGTAGACCTTAACCTGGCCTCTGAAGAGCTTTTGAAATACGTATCCGGGTTGAATCGCACAACTGCTTCGAAGATTGTCTCTCATAGAAACAGCAAGGGGGCGATTTCGACCCGAGCCGATCTTATGAAGGTAAGTGGCTTGGGAGAGAAGACGTTTGAGCTGGCGGCAGGATTCCTTCGTGTGCCCGGATCAGATAATCCGCTGGACAACTCGGCGGTGCATCCCGAGCGATACGGGCTTGTGGAAAACATGGCGAAGACGTTGGGAACAAATGTGGATAACTTGATCGGCAACACGAAACAAATTCGCTCGATCGATAAAAATCAATTTGTTACGGAGGACGTGGGTCTTCCTACGATCGAGGATATTCTGGCGGAGCTGGAGAAGCCCGGCCGCGATCCGCGCGAAGAGTTCAAATATGCCAGATTCAGCGATACGGTGAGCGAAATCGGTCACTTGGCCCCAGGAATGAAGTTGGAAGGCACTGTTACCAATGTGACCAATTTTGGGGCGTTCGTGGATATCGGTGTTCATCAGGACGGGCTGGTGCACATTTCTCAGCTTGCGGACCGATATGTAGATGATCCGCAGAAGGTTGTGAAAGTTGGACAAGTTGTTAACATCACCGTTTTAGATGTGGACAAAGAGTTGAAAAGAATATCTCTATCCATGAAAAAAGATCCCGAATCCGGGGGAGCGCCGAAAAAACCGGGTTCGGGTCAGGGCGAAAAGGGACAAGGACGCAACAAGAATCCTCGTCAACCCAAAAAGCCGTCCTCCGCCGCAGATCTTAAAAAATGGGCGGATAGTCGTTCGGGGAGGGATTCGAAAGGTAAGCTGAAGACGAATAAGCCGAAATTCAATGTGAAGCAGTTCATGAAGTAGAGGTGAGGAAGACTTTCGTCTCGCGCGAACCATTCCTTCCGAGTGTTTATGGATACGAGTTGAGACCTACTGTGATTTCCGCGAAGTGAATCCGGGTTCGAATTGGGGACTGTCGCTTCACCTTTTCGGTAATCTCAAAGTATCGAAACACAACAGTCCACGCAGTTATGTGCTATTTTAAAACCTGAGTGGAACGAGTGTCACATCGGTGCGTTCACTCGCGAAAATTCGCATCAAATCAGATACCAACAGAGCACGCTACAGCGCAAAGAGCCGACGCCATATGAACAAACCGAATATCCTTTTCATAACAACCGACCAGCACCGTGGCGACTCCCTCGGGTGCAGCGGACATCCATGCGTGCAGACGCCGCATCTGGATCAGTTATTCCATGAGGGCGTTAATTTCACCAACGCCTACGCCGACTGTCCTCTATGTATTCCGGCGCGTACCACCATACTCACCGGCATTCAGGGGCACAATACTGGCTGCTGCGACTGGCGGCCTGATTTCAGGATTGATTTTCCAAGAGAGAGATTCCTTGCATCGATGCTCACGAGAGCCGGATATCAGACCGAACTGATCGGCAAGACGCATTGGCAACTTGACCCATCGGATCGTGCCGGATTTGAGCACGTCATTTCATATGATCGGTTGCATGAACAAAGGCTTCGCGAATTAGGTCGTCCGGGATTCGATTACGAAGGACTCGGGTACAATGAGCTGCATCCCACGCTTTGCACCATACCCCGCCACCTTCATGGAACCGACTGGGTTATCGACCGCGGACTGGAGTTTCTGGAACATCGTCAGAAGAATCAACCTTTTTTCCTGTGGATCTCCGTGCACGATCCACATCCGCCGCTCATTGCCTATGAGCCGTACTTTTCGATGTATGACCAAGCCGACATACCCGATCCGGTTTTACCCGACTGGCTTGACACCGAAGAGTGCCCGAAATGGTTGCATGACCACCGGTGGATGTTCAACCCGGGCCCTATGTCTCCCTCCCGGGTGCGGAAGGCTCGAAGCGTCTACTATGGGATGATAACCTATGTGGATCATCAGATCAATCGCCTGTTCGGGCGTCTTATGGGCAACGGTCTATGGGATGATACTGTTGTGGTGTATGCATCGGATCATGGGGAGCAATTGGGCGACTATCATGACGTTCACAAATCGTCGTTCTATGAGGGTTCGGCACGGGTGCCGCTTATTGTTCGTTTCCCAGGGCGTTACGGGTACCCGGTGGGACAGCAGAATGCCGGATTGGTAGAATTGGCCGATTTGTATCCGACTTTTCTTCAAATCGCGGGTTGTAATGTCCCGGAAGGAATCGACGGGCGCAGTTTCATGCCGCTTGTCGACGGTACTGCAGGCTCGGTACGTGACTTCCTGCACGGTCAACACAATCATAGCCACATGATTCGAACCCCCACTCACAAGTACTTGTATTTTGCCGAAGATGGGGCTGAACAGGTTTTTGACATGACGGGCGATCGTCGTGACGACCGGAATTTGGCCGGTGATCGAACCATCACCGATCGTTTGCGCAAGAAACTGACCGACCATCTCATTGCGGAACAGAATCCGGACGCAGCCAATGGCAAACTGCTTAATGAGGGCCGTGTCAAGGAGCCCGTCGAACGGCTGAGAGCAATCAATCCGCTGGGTTGGCACTGATTCGGCAAAGTCGAAGTAATCAGCAAAAAAGCGGTTCTCCCGGATATCCATCCTCGAGAACCGCTAATGAGTAACGCTTCCGC
>CAZEMW010000612.1:0-2890 GCA_964513105.1 uncultured Fibrobacterota bacterium | reverse complement strand
CTTAAGAGTGTGCTTTTTGGGGAGGTGTGTCCTATGGGAGCAAAGAGAAAGCAGTACAGTCCATCGTTCAAACGAGAAGCGGTTTCGCTCGTCCTCGAAAAAGGGCGGTCTTGCCGGGCTGTTGAACGTGAACTGGGTCTCGGACAAGGTGTTGTGTATCGATGGGTACGGGCGGTGAAAGCGGATCCGGCAGAGTGTTTCCCGGGCCATGGTCGGCTCAAACCCCATGATGAAGAGTTGCGTACGCTCAAGCGGGAGAACGCAATACTCAAGCGAGAGCGAGACATATTAAAAAAAGCAGTGGCCATCTTCTCCAAGGAACCCAAGCGATATATGCATTCATAGCCGAGACTAGCCGTGAATACACGGTTGAGGAGATGTGCCGAGTGTTTGATGTGTCTCGGAGTGGCTATTATGCCTGGAAGCGTCGTGCTCCCTCCAAGCGGCAGCGTGAGGACGAGAAGCTTAGTCCTCTCATTCGTTCGGCCTTTGATGACAATCGAAGAGTCTACGGGAGCGAAAGACTGAGCAAAACACTTAACAACATGGGTATCCGTATCGGTGTGGGTCGAACGCGCCGACTGATGGAGATAAATGGCCTTCGTCCCCAGCCTCCCAAGTGGAAGCCCTGGGGCATAACCAAGCCGGACAAGAGGGGCCGATACACTGCAGATCTGCTGAAGGGGGATTTCTCTTCGCCGGCGCCCAACCGTGTGTGGGCAACGGATATTTCGTGGGTCTTCACAGGTGAGGGGGTCATGTACTTGGCAATCATTGTCGACCTGTTTTCCCGCTACATAGTCGGTTGGGCCCTTGAGACCTATGAGACAGCCGAACTTGTGATTAAGGGTCTGAGCATGGCCTTTGGACGCCGACCGATACCGGCAGCCATGATCATTCACTCTGACAAGGGAGGGCAATTCTGCGACTCCGAAGTACGGAGAATGCTCCAAGAGCATGGGATTCTGCAAAGCATGAATGGCCATAGTGGGGCTTGGTGGGACAACGCGATGGTGGAGAGCGTCTTTGCGACCATAAAAAAGGAGATCGTCTATAAGGAAGATATCATAACTGCTCCGAAGGAAGTGGCTTGGAGCCGGATTTTTGATTATATTGAAGTGTTCTATAACCGTACGCGCCTGCACTCCTCTCTTGACTACATGTCACCGGCGGAGTATGAAAAACGGGCGGAAATACCGTAGCTTATCTTGTGTCCATTTTTTTCCGAGTACTCCTTTGTTCCCGCTTTCTTTGCGCAACAGTTCCATCATTCTCTGATAGGACTCGATACCCAACCGTACCCCGCGCTTCGTCACGAACAACGCGCTTTCCAGCGGATTGCAGGTTTTCACCGCTTTGAGGCGATCCCCGTAAATGTACTGCTCCAACCACGTGCGGGCCGTAACACCCAAAGGAACCAGGCGCTCCTTCCCGCCCTTGCCGCGGATGCGCACCGCGTCGCCGCTTATGTCGTCTATGTTCAGGTTGTGCAGCTCCATCCGACGCAGTCCGCAACCGTACCCAAGCTCCAGGATCGCACGCGTGCGGCAAGGTTGCGGGCAACGCCCGGCCGCTTCGAGGAGTCGTTCCATCTCGACTTTCGAGGGTACATGTCGCGTATTGCGGGACGGCGTCTTGGTCTTGACATGATCGGGCCAAGGATTCCGTGAAAGGCGACCTTCCTCGTGCAACGCTCGCAAAAAACCGCCGAACCGCCGGCGGTGTTTCTCGGACGCGGTCGCCCCGCAAAGGCGCTTGTCGCCGAGCACGGGCCGATTCTCAAGAAGCAGGCGACGTTCTACCTCGATGAGAAACTCTGCAAAAGCCTGCGACGATCCGCGCGTGCGGTCGGGCTGAGCGTTTCAGATTTGGTCACACTGGCGATCGAGGAGGCCCGGGCTTGATGTTTTAATCATGGCATGCCAGTATTTTAACGCGGGCTTCCGCACAAGGATCTGAGCCGTGACATCGGACCGCGGTGATTCCGTTTCGAAGCAACCCTGAAAAACCGGTCCAAAAACCGGGGGTTCCCCCTCCCGCATCAACAAGGCCCTCCCCCGGCCAAAAAGCTGAGGCACTGCGGTAAGCCCTTCCCCCTTTGAAATCCCCCACAACCTTTCCTTCGCGAAAATATGGACGTTCCGTACGCCCTGCTCGCCTCGTATGCCGGTCCTTGGGAACCGGCGCTGCGCCGCGTCCGGTCTCAAAGGGGGGGTTAAGGGCTCGCAAGACACCGTGCCGCTTTCCTTCTGCGCCGACCTGGTTCCACCGCGTCGCATAATCGCGGCACTCATAGCGCTTTTTGGCCGGGGGATCGCAAGAAAAGAACTCCTGTCACCCCCGCAAACCCCTCAAGGGGTCGTTGCAACAAAGGTCGACTGCTCCATGATCGGGAAATTTGAGCTACCGGCAGCCCGACCACCCGTGCGTTAACACTGGCATGCCGGCATTTTTTCACCACCGGTTGTCTTCACCCGTGCCCGCTCCTCCCCGTTCCCCCGATACCCGGTGCATCATGCAGGGCCGGAGGAATTGTCAACCCCGTATCCCGCCGAGCGGGAGGAGAGGGTTGTCTATCCCGGAGGAACGGCATACTCTTATCATCGGGGGAACGGTCGGTGGCGCATGTGCAACGTGAACGCCATACGTCAATTGGGTGCTGTGCGACTACCTTGCATGCCTGAGCGGCTTTAGAGCGGGATACGAGGAAGGTCGCTGCTCGGGATCACCTGTGGCTACCACTATTTCTTCTTCTTACGGTAGAGAAACTTGCGGATGAAATCCAGTTCTGAGTATAGCAGCCATCTGCAGGACTGGGTGTCCAACACACCTCTATAATTGGTTTGAGGGTCCATTGAACTCTCCCCTAAAGCATCAAAGGCTCTGTCTA
>CAZEMW010000611.1:0-2902 GCA_964513105.1 uncultured Fibrobacterota bacterium | reverse complement strand
CCGTTCCTGGTTAGCAGAAGAAACACTCGGTCACATCTCCAGACGAGCCGGCTTTGTATGGTAGATGGACAAGGTGGTATGCTTCTTCTCTATCTTGCTCGAAAGGGGAGTGTTGACACAGTGAATTTGGCAAAAATCGCAAAGATTATGATTTGGGGGCAAATGGCGTTCTTGGCAATGGCACTGCGCCTCCCCGCGTCAACCTATAATATCGGCGAAGGCTTGGAAACGTCGTCAGCGCTTCAAGCGCAGCAAAAGGCTGTCATGCAAATTGAGCGTTACCTTGTTGGGCACTACAATGATAGTAGTTTTGAATCAGCGGAATATGAAGTAGAACTAAGAGATGGTGGCCACGTCTTCAGGTCAGCCGGTCTATATGTTCTTTTCAGAAACAACCGCGCTATTCCGAAATCCATGTTTGTTTTGGGCAGGGCATCTCCACAGCTCACAAATGAGCAAAAAGCTCTCTACAAGAAAAACAAAGCAATACCGCCTTCATACAAGAAAATAGACACAAGTCAAGCTATAGCGCTAGCAGAGAGCTTTTTTGCGTTCCTTCTGGGGGACAGTGCCGCGATGTACGATTCTACTGAGCTGCTCGAGTACGATAAGGAGTACATTGTAAGGTTAAGAGTGCCTCAAGTTGGCGATGTCCATGAGGGAAGACATATAGATGTTGAAATTAACGCAGCTACTGGTAAGATCCTTAGCTATCATGGGGAGACTTTCAAAGCAGTCCCTACGCAGTACCAACCTGTAATAAACAGAGAGACTGCAACCGCGATTGTTGAAGACTACGCTGAATCAAAAGGGTTTGATGTTCGAGTACATGAGCTCTCTATACATGGCGGAAGTATTTGCGTCAAGGGATATAGAACTGTTTGGCAGGCATTTGTTGAGTTAGGCCGGGAAGAAAATGGAGAAATGAAATGGTATTGGTCTCCTTGTGAAGAGTGTTTTCGGTGTGCGATCTGCGTTGACGCCGAAGCCGGGGAGGTAACCGGTGCCAATCTACCTGCTGAGCTGGAACCGACGGTAACGAAATAAAATTCGGTTTTGGGAGCTTGAGCATTAACTTTGACGAGTCAAGTGGGACAATCCGGTACATTCGTCTGGGAACTGATTCCGCTGCTGAATTAAGTTCGCAAGAAAAGTCAGCTTTCAGAAAGACGCGCCGAATACCAGATTCATACAGAGCCATTTCACAAGACACGCACTGAGCATCGCCCGTACATTCCTCGCCGATGCGGTTGGGGTGCTGGATTTTGACTCAGTCTATACCAAGGAGAGTCCAGGCAAATACGTCCATATCTTCCTGGGCGGAGGGATCATACGAAGTGGGAGAAGCGCCAAATTCTTCGTGAATTCCCGGAGTGGAATGGTGACGGGGTACACTGGCAGGCCATGGCCAACCGTGATTCTTTCCAGACTTCCAAATTGCAGGTTTAGCCGTCGCTTCTGTTCTGGATTTTCTCTGCCGACCTGGAGCCGCAATGAGGGTCTGACTTGAAAACTGTCTGTTCGGCTGAACTCCGGGGACCAGAGCTCCAGATCAGAATAGATATGGTTTATTGAATCGAGCCCGGCCTGAAGCCCAAGGTCTCCATAGATGGAACCGTGATTATTCGAATTGTTCTCAAGGGTGGGAATATCGCCCAGAGGGATCTTGCCGGAAAAATACCCCTTGCCGGCAATAGAAAACCACGGCCCCTTCTCGAAAGTATCTGCTCCGGGAATACCGGAGTAGAGAGCGAAGGCCATTAGAACGAGGGTGCTTGTTTTTATCATCTACAGGCCGTCGGAACAGTTTTCTTCTCTGCAGTTCTCGTAGTTAATGGAATATACCGCAGGGCAGGGGGTGAAGCAGAAGATTACTTTTCAGTTAGTTCTTTCCTGTGTTTGATGTGAAAGTCCGCACAAAATATATTAGGCACGGGTGGACACTGGAAGTGTCAGCGATGCCTCGGGTAGACGGAATACGCAATCTACTTTTCGGCCGAACAGCGAGGAAGCTTGGCAACGGGAAAACCGTAAGGTGTCTGTGGCAATCTGAGGGTACTGCCGTCAGACTGATTCACTGCGACTTGCCAAAAGAAGCTATCGTGGTATTCACAAAGAGCATCGGGTATAATGCCCCAGAGGTTATAGTGATCGTCCGACTCATGCATAGACAGATAACTGTACTCTCCTACGGTAACTCCACTGTCGCTTCGTACCAGTGTCCGACAAGCGAGGAAAAGGCATCTTTCCTCAAACGTGATTAGTGCCGTGTCGGACAGAAAAATCTCGACGGCGATATTCGAGTTACTGACGGTTAGATCCTCTGGCTGGAATTGTTGTGGTAGGTTTGCCTGGAAAAAGAAGGTAACAGTTGGCTTTTCAAGTTCAAACGCTTCGGTTTTGCCTTTTGGTAGGAATATTTGGACAACGTGTTCGATCAGAATTGTATAGTTTTCTCGAGGGTCATGGGTTTGGTGGTGGTAGGTGGTGCTTTCGGTATACTTGTAAGTTACCGGGTTATTAACATTGCATGAAAGGCAAGACGTCACCATCAATAGTGCCGTTAAGGGCAATACAGTCCTTTCTCCCGCAGATAAATGAGGCTTTACAGAAATATGCTTCATCATAGGATAGAATATACCAAAAGCCCAAGAAGGTCTGTAGAAATGCTGACTCAAGACTTGCATGCAAGGCCGGGAAATACCTTCAAATCAAAACCGGCATTCAGGACATCTCTTGCGGGACGATTCCTGCTGATCTTGGTGATCCCGGGGATTTGTGCGTGGGATTGTACACCATGAAAAGAGCTACATTCTCCGAAGATCCACTCCTGGATATCTCCCGATTTCCGACCCTCTCCCCACGAGAGCTCAAAGAACTGAACACCAACCACCTCCATCGG
>CAZEMW010000610.1:0-2903 GCA_964513105.1 uncultured Fibrobacterota bacterium | reverse complement strand
GCCCAGAGGTTGTCGAAAGCCTGCTCGACCTCTGAAGAGAAGTCGGTGTCGACGTCCTTACCGCGACACTCCATTTCCGGCGCGGCGAAGTCCGGCTTGTCGGTTATCCTTTTAACGGCTTCCAGAGCGATTAGACGTGCCCATCCAGTTGCCACGGAGTTCGCCGTATGGAGGAGGAGGGCCAGACGAGGGCCTGCCGGGAGCATGAGAACAAGACCGGATTCGCATTCCCGCAGCATGACTCGTGCATTCTTGTCTTTGCACCCGAACAATCGTCCGATTTCTTCATTGGCGGCGAAGTCTGCTGCCATGAGCGACGCAAGTGCGGTGAGTTTGTTCTCCGGCATCGACCCAACAGACGCGATCATCTGTCCCGTCCTGTCGGTAAGGAGAACGAAATCGGCCGGTGTTCTGTCGGCTGCGGTCTGAAGAATGCCGGAGAGGCGTTCAAATTCCTTCGGCGAGAGGTGTATGTCCCCTCGAAGCGGATCGGCCATGCCGGCTGTGGGGGTGGAGTTGTACAAACGGATTTCCATCTCAGTACCTCGTATTCATTTGGTGTGCTTTCAGGTCACTATCGATCATTTACTCAATTGCACGTTCCTTCGGTGCAATGTCCTGCGGACTGGACGGATGCGACTACCGGGGTGACCCCCTGTCGGAATGCCCAACAGGTCCGATGCTTGGATCTTCTTTTCCGAGCAGTCCCCAGGCACATGGATGGGATGAGTATTCCCCGCACAGGATCGGACGTAGAGGTTTTCTTGGTATGGGTTGCTCCCTCGGAAATTTGTACTGCGTCTCACCGCAGCAACTGAGGAGTACCTTCCGAGGTGTCGAAACGCAGAAAGGTGACTATCCGGATCAGCTTTTTTTACTATACAATGAAAATTGTATGCCATTTGGGCTGGTGTATACATACCGTCGACCTCCGGGTTACGTTCACGATAACTATACCTGAACAAAACCCAAACCACACGGTGCTGCAGTAATGGTTTGTGGGCATTGCAATTGATGAGAAAAGGACTGTTGAAAGACCACCTTTATATCGGCGGTGGTCGAGAAGTGGTTTATGCGCAATGGCAACAGTCTTGTGAAACGAGGATAAATTAAAGGTTTTCGACCGTCAACAAAAATCGCCGAATTGTTAGCAAACTAACACCTTTCTAACAATGGGCGATGGCGGTCATTTCGGGCCAACCGCTTAAACTCGGAAATGTATTTACTAACACCTGCTATTGCAATATAAATTCAGGGCAAAACCTGTGCAATAGGAAAAAAATGTCACGTGACAAAAATGTCACTTTTGCGGTCGGATGTTGCCTTTTGCCTTGCCGTCGCCAAAACCCGGTTGCGCACAATGTCGATCCGCCGGTTGGGGGTGAAGCCCGAGCATGATTTACCATACGAATCGTTGCTGCGACCCGCAGTATCCTCCTCAAGAAGCTCCCGATCGATGTCCGGATCGGATGTTGTCCATTGTTCGCGGATGCTATTTTTGTGAAATCGTATCGCAAGAATTTACACCTGAACAGAGCGATTGTCACCTTCGGTTCTGCTGCGTAAGGAGTACAGGCCTTCGGCCTATTCGATTTGTGTTTTTTGCGCGCTCTCCCGCGGGAGACGGCCAAATCCCATGGCCGATACGGGTTTCAGCATTCTTGCCCATACCTCAGAGGGTATGCACTGCGATTGTTTCAATCCGTCTCGCCTCATGGGATTACGTCATTTCCTCACTCAGAATCGCTCAGTGCAGGTTACAGGAGGTCACCCATGCCGGAACTTCCGGATATAACTATCTATATCGAACGCCTGCGAGATTTGCTTCGGGACGCTACGCTGGAAAAAATTCGGCTGGTGAGTCCGTTTCTCCTGAGAACAGCCGTACCACCTGTCGAATCTGTTCAAGGACGAAAACTTCTGAGTATATCGCGGATTGGAAAACGGATGGCTTTTTCCTTTGAGAACGATCTGCACCTGATTTTACATCTGATGATTGCGGGACGGTTGCATTGGAGAAAGAAGGATGCGGCAATCCCACGCTCCAACGGTTTGGCCGCTTTCGATTTTTCCTCGGGCTCGCTGATACTTACCGAGTCGGGGAGTCGAAAACGAGCCTCTCTTCATTGTGTTGATTCACAGGAAGCTCTCAACGCCCTGGACCCCGGTGGACTCGAAGTCCTTGAGTGTGGATATGAAGACTTCAAGCGGGTGTTACTCAGTGAAAATCATACTCTCAAGCGATCCCTTACCGACCCACACCTGTTCAGCGGGATTGGGAATGCCTACTCGGATGAAATCCTTCATCACGCAGGCTTATCTCCGGTCCTTCTTACGAGTCGTATGGAAGAACGCAGTGTTCGATGCCTTTACGAAGCGGTAAAGGCGGTGCTGACCGAGTGGACTGATCGGCTTCGCCGGGAATCGCAGGGGGCCTTTCCGGAAAAGGTCACTGCATTTCGACCGGAAATGGCTGTTCATGGGAAATACCGAAATCCGTGTCCTGTTTGCGGTAGTCCCGTGCAACGCATCAGGTACTCCCAAAACGAAACGAACTACTGCCCCGATTGCCAGACCGGCGGAAAGCTGCTTGCGGACCGTGCTCTTTCGACACTTCTTAGAAAAGACTGGCCTCGATCTCTTGAAGAGCTGGAACAGCTTCGTTCGAAACACAAGAGGCGGTAAACCCGGCGTATACAACCAATGCACAACATCGTCGCGGCTCCGAACGAGGGGAAGAGCGCATCGAGAACTATCTTCACCCTGATTCGGATTATTCCCTCGAGGTCCGGGAAAACAGGCCGCCTTATCGATCGACCAGAAGACTTTTTAGAAGGCGTGAGTCTTCGGTATCCAGAATCTCCAGAATGGTAGACCGCACGCGCGGACCCACACCTTTAATT
>CAZEMW010000609.1:0-2906 GCA_964513105.1 uncultured Fibrobacterota bacterium | reverse complement strand
GGATGACGTTCTGTATGGGACCGGTGTGGTGAAGACTGATTTCCGGACGGCCGGAGGGACGGTTGACGCTCTGATCGCGGGACTTGACGGTACTGTTCGTCTTACGCTCGCAGACGGAAAGGTAGCCCAAAGCGAGTTGGTTTCGGATATGCTCGGGCCGGTTAACGACTTCGTAAAAGCTGCCGACCTTCCGACTGGTGATATAGAATTTCGTGATATGCGGATGAAAATACAAATTGCGGATGAAAAGGCGTATTTCGAAGAGTTCCGAGTGGTAACGGCGGGAAGCGATTTTGCCGTTGCCGGCAATGTCGGGTTTGACGCTTCTCTTGATCTCACGCTTGAAGATCGTCTGTCGCGAAGTCAGTCCGGTTTGTTGCTTCGGGGGGCCGGCGCGGTGCGGTCGGGGGTGAAAGACCTGGCTTCCGGCGTTCTGGGTGACAAAGCAGGCGAAGTGGTGAACGAACTCTCCGGATCGGTCGGTCCCCGGGCCGACGCCGAGGGCCGGGTGACGGTTGTGGTTCCGGTTGGTGGTACGGTTTCCGCACCAAAGCCGGGAACACCTTTTTTCAAGGCCCCGGCCGGGAACAACACTGCAAAGAAGGAATCTTCACGAGAGGACCTTAAGGAAAAAGCCCGACAGGAGCTGGAGCAGAAGAAAAAAGCTGCGCAGGAGGCGGCACGAAAAGCTGCCGTAGAGGCACGGGAACGGGCCCGACGGGAAGCTGAAATGAAGAAAAAAGCCGCAGAGAAAGAGGTGCGGAAAGCTACCGAAGAGGCGCGCGAGAAGGCTGAAAAAAAGGCTGAAGATGCGAAAAAGGAGATCAACGATAAGCTTAAAGGACTGTTTTAGTTAAACCCTCGAAAACGGACGCCGAGTTCCGATTTTAGTCGGGAAGGTGCCCGTTTTCGGCCGGAAACAGGGGGTTCATCTTCCCGAAGTCAATTCGGGACTCGATGAACGGGTGTTTTCGGACCGGCACTAGTTAGACAAGGCTACTCCGGTTGAGAAAATGTACGGAATAAAGAGCGCCTCAACAGTTGGATGCGAATGTTGAGGCGCTCTTTGGGTTTAAATCCGGTGTAGCCGGCACTGTTTCCCGGGGCACTCCCCACCCGAATGTTCAGCGCGATTCCACGATGCAGTAGCTTTTCTTTCCCTTTTGCAGAAAGATGTATTTGTTGTTCAATAAGTGTTCGGTAGAAACGGTCGCATTCTCATCGGCCACCTTTTCTTTATTGATGCTGATTCCTCCGTTGCGAATCAGTCGGCGTGCCTCTCCGCGCGACGAACAGAATTGGCTGACATCCGTCAGTAATTCGACAACGTTTACCCCCCCGCTCAACGTGTCGCGTGAGGTGGACACCTGTGGAACTCCGGTGAAGACATCCAGAAAGCTTCTCTCATCCAATTTATGGAGAGCCTCAGTTGTGGCTTTCCCGAACAGAATTTCGGAAGCGGCCACCGCTTTTTCGTACGCTTCCAGAGAGTGAACCCGCACCGTGATGTCTTTTGCCAGCGCTTTTTGCAGGATGCGCTCGTGGGGGGCAAGCACATGTTCGTGTTCAAGCCCTTCGATTTCTTCCCGGCTCAGTAAGGTGAACACGCGGATATACCTTGATGCCTCGGTATCACCGATGTTAAGCCAGAACTGGTAGAACTTGTAGGGAGACGTCTGTTCAGGATCAAGCCAGATTGCCTCTCCGGAAGCGGTCTTGCCGAATTTTGTTCCGTCGGCGCGCGTAACCAGGGGGCAGGTAAGGGCAAATGCCTCTCGTCCGGTTTTTCGACGAATCAGCTCGGTGCCGGAGGTGATATTGCCCCACTGATCCGAGCCGCCCAACTGCAGAATGCAATCTTTAATCGTGTTCAGATGACAGAAATCATGAGCCTGAAGAAGCTGGTATGAGAACTCGGTAAATGAGATTCCGGTCTCCAGACGCTGTTGCACCGATTCTTTTGCCATCATGTAACTGACCGTCAGGTGTTTGCCGGTCACCCTGAGAAACTCAATGAAACCAATCTCCCTGAACCAATCGTAATTATTCACCATTTCGGCGGAAAGAGTGCCGCAGTCAAAATCCAGGAAGCTTTTCAACTGTTCCTGAAACCTGTTCTGATTATGCTCAACCTGCTCGCGAGTCATGAGATTGCGCTCTTCGCTTTTTCCCGAAGGGTCACCAATCAGTGCCGTGGCGCCCCCTACCAAAGCGACCGGTTTATGTCCGGCCCGTTGCAGATGCATCAGGAGCATTATTGCGGCAAGGTTTCCGATCTGCAATGAAGGTGCTGTCGGGTCGAATCCCGCGTATCCGGTTACCGGTCCCTTGTTGAGCCTTTCCCGGGTGCCGGGAGTCTGATTGTGCACCATTCCCCGCCATGTGAGTTCTTCAACAAAATCCATAAACGAAAATCTTCCTTTCACCTGGACTCATCCGTGCCGAATAAAACAAATAACGAATCCGGGCTGGAAATACATTGTCGATACGGATAAAAAAATAGCAGATGCCGACGTTCCCCGAAACAAATCGGGTGCGCGCCGGCACCGGCTTTAAAACTCCCGGAATCACAGTTTCACCACACTAGCGTTTTTTGCCAAGACCTGCTTTCTTGTTCTCATAATGCAGAATCGGATCGCATTTGCAGTGACTTTGTCCGTGCAGCCGCTCGGGCTTAGTTTCTCACAGCTCTGGCATACTTTCTTGAACCATTCGTCGGTAATACCGGCGGGTTTGTTCCCGCCCTTTTTGGTCTGGCCCAGCGTGTCCAGCTTCGCGATCAAGTTCTGACTCATCTGAGCAAGCTGCTCCAAATGCTGCTGCGGCATCTGGCGTGAGGCTATCTGCAGGTATACCTGGAGAGCTTCTTGAATCAGAGACTTTTCTTCTTGAGATAGCGACATCTT
>CAZEMW010000608.1:0-2906 GCA_964513105.1 uncultured Fibrobacterota bacterium | reverse complement strand
GCTTCGTACAGTGTCCCCGAATAGCTGAACAGAGAGGAGTCCTCCCTGAAATAGGACTCGGCAAATCCGTGCAGATGATGATGCACGGTCAGGTGTTCGACCACCGAAGAGCCGTGTTCGCCGGCGAATCTTCTGTCAATGTAATCGGCAAGCTCTCCCACAACAACCGACCATGGAAGTTCCGTATTGTCGACCGCGCTGCGTCCGGTATAACTTATGTGAAGGACTTCCCGGGCAGACAGAATCGCCTCGAGAAACAGATATCGATCGTCCTTCCGACGATTCCGGTCACAGTCGACCGGGGAACGGGCAATGATGTCGAATGAGAACTCACGATCGGAGCGGGGAAATGCGGTATCATTCATACCCAGAAGCGCAATCACTTTCATGGGAACGCTCCGCATCGGTAAAAGTGAACAGAACGTAACACCGCCGCTGAGAAATCCTCGCCCCATTTCCTTGCACGACAGCGCCGACTCCAGCCGACGCGAGAGGATGTCGAATGAGACGGGTTCGGCATACCCGGATATCTGCTGCTGTTCGACAAGGTCCCGGACGGCGTCGAGCACGGTCAGATATTCCCGATCGGTCGCCTCGGGGGGACCGAAAACGGTCTCGAGAGCATCCTGCAACACTTCCGACCACTCTTCAAGAGGGCGCGAAGTCCGGGTTTCGGTGGTGATTGCCGCGATACTCTGTATGAATCCGGCCAATACCCCAAGCGTCTCACCCTCTCCCGCCTCCACCGTATCATAAGGCAAGATACCCCTGAAAAGCCGCGACTCTCCCTCGTCCACATGCATCAAGTATCCCAGGATAAGGCGATCGAGTCCATGCTCCCAGGTATTTTCGGCGGTTCGCGGGTTGCCCCGTCTCGCCCGATCTTCGGCATCCAACCCCCACCGGATCCGCACATCGGCCACCCAGTGACGAATGAGCGAAAGATCGGCCTCCGAAATGTTCCACTGCTCCCGTATCCGCTTCGACTCCAGAAGACTCACCACTTCACCCGCCGAGAATCGTTGTTTGTCAATCGACAATAAACGCAGGAAATCGGCAAACATGCGGGATGAACCACCAAGGGTCGTATCGGCAATTCCGTAGGGAATAGCGGGAGAATCGCTCGAGGAGTGATCGAACACCGCTCTGATATACGGTGCGTATTCCTCGATATCGGGGGCGGTCACCAGCACGTCGCGAGGAGCGATGTTTGAGTTCGAACTGAACAAATCCAGCAGGTAATCATGAAGAACCTCCACTTCCCGGCGTGGATTGTGGCAAACGTGAATACGAACCGAGCGATCGCCGGGGGTAAACGGCTCTTTTCCGGAAGGGGTTTCGAGATTGTAAAGATCACGCTGTATCGTACCCAGAACAGTTTTCGCCGTCGGCTCGGTAAACGCCTGTTCGTCTTCGGCATCCATCCCGTGCAGCACACGATGAAACTCACGGCCCTGGGTCCCGAGGGAGGCGAGAAGCGGGTTGCCGCTTTCCAGATGCATCTGCTCCACCCGATCGCGCCCCAGCCGTACCGAGCGTTGGGCGATCACTTTTTCGGTCACGATATCGTCCCAGAACCGAGGAGTCGGGGCGGGCAGAAAAACGTGAACCGGGATAAGCGTCGACACCGCCTGAAGGATCTCAAGATGCAGCCGGGGAAGCGTACTCATTCCGAACAGGGATATGCGGGCGGGCAAAGGCTGCTTCGCAGGATGCCCCTCGGCAATCGCCTCGAAAATTCTCTCCCGAAGACTCGCGCGATGCGAAACATTGTCCGTACCGAACACCTCCCGCCACAGTTCTGCCTGCCAGGCATGTTCGGGCGAGTCACTCTCAACGTCACCCCGCGACCAGCTCAGAACCATATCCGGCCGAAAGACCGTGTACTGATCAAACCGGTCGGCCAGCTTTTCGGCCAGTTCGAACGACTTGATCCCTGTCGGGTCGGATCCGGGATACTCACGCACGCGCTCAAATCCCGGACGATGAAGCACGCGTTGGAGAGCGGGAAGGAGGCGCCAGACCAGGACCGCGGGATCGGTCGGCGACCTGGGCGTGTTTTCGGGAAACCAGCACCCGAACAACCGCTGAATGATCGCATTGGGAAACGGATACTCAACATGCGCCGCCACCCCCAGCAGTTCCGCAAGTCGAATCGAAAGATACCGCTGCATCCCCACACTCTGCACCACGACCGTTTCCGGGGTCAAAGGCGCCGGAGGACTCTCCCGCATCACCCCCGCCAGTTGCTCGACCAGTATCTCGATACGATTACTCGTATGCAACCGCAACCCAGTCATCTCACTCACTCTCATTCTCCAATTCCAAACCACCACCCCGTCTCCGAAACCTGAATAGTGCCTGTCCCGGAAACTCCCGTTCATCGAGCAGAGTCGAGATGAACCCCCCGATTCCGGCCGAAAACGGGCATCTCGACTCCGCTGGGCGTCCGTTTTCGAGGGTTTTCGGACAGGCACTAAATATGCTTAATGCATATCTCCTCGTCTACCGGTGACGGATTGTCCATGGCGTATCACGGAATGCGGATTTCGGGTTGGTCATGGTTTGTTTTATTCTACCGAGATGCGTGACCATTTCTCTTTTCGCAGAGTAAGCTTTTGCTGACGCCGCAAAGCGGGAGTGCCGGTTGGGAGGTCTGTGGTACGTCGAGAGAACATCGTGACCGGCCTCCACGGGACGCGTTGTTTCGCATTTGAGCTCCACCTGTGGGGCGGCCCTGGTGAGTTTGTGTCCAAGGCCCACACTGCAATTCAGCGTCCAACGAAGCACTGACAATGCCCCGCTTGGCGAGGAGCTTGAGGGTAGGCTACCCTCAATTACGATAAAACCTTTCCCTATTACTACCACCGCCCCCTCGCATACCACAATCCTCCCGGTCCGAAAGA
>CAZEMW010000607.1:0-2916 GCA_964513105.1 uncultured Fibrobacterota bacterium | reverse complement strand
CCACAAGAGGACTGAATTGCCACAAAAAAGGGCTTCACTCGATGATTCTCATAACTCGGAACCAGGGAGCAAAGCCCTGTAGCACCTCACCCATTTTGTAGCCGCACGGGGCCGCTTCGTGAGCCCCTGGAGCCTCTTTTCAGGGATCTTTTCTTACCTGGAATACTTGTCGGCGTTCTCCTTCCGCTCGGCCGGGACCTATCGGGCGATTCCCAGGTTGCCTCTGTACTTCTTAACGTCGCCGCCAAAATTCAGATACAGTAAAACGCGATAGATTCCCGGAGCAGCCGCCCGATTCCCGTCCGTTATGCCGTTCCAGTAGAACATCAGTTGATGCGTTTCTCCCGGATCCCAGGTTGACCGAATGCCGTCGGGAATAAGATTATCGCGATTTTCACGGGTATACACCAGATTCCCGATAGCATCGAAAACAAGCATTGTGCCGGTCACCTGCATCGTTCGAATTCCCCCGCGTCCGTCGACGGTTGAGGGTACCACGAAATCCGTGACAAACACCGCCCCTCCTTCATGCCGCACCCAACTCATAACCTCCGTGGGATTCTCAACCTCCAGGTTGTCTGCACGGTGATTGAACGTCGGTCGGACCGGGTTTGGTCCCACCTTTATCGATCCAACCGTCCCAAGCACATCCACGACAACCGGCTGATTCTGCGCCGATGGAAGATTTCGCGAAGAAGTGGCATCCGCGATATCCGCCTTCCCGGCATCTATCGAGAGGTGGTGGTGCGAAGTGAGTTCTTCGCCGTTTGTCATGTGGAAGCGAACGCTGTCACTGCTGATATAGGAGAATTCACGTATTCCTTCCAGCAGCTTGTCGGACTGTACTCGACTGCCCGAAGAATCCGCCCAGACCTTGAACACGTCCTCGGGACGAGAACCGTAGCCGAACGGAGAGCCGTCGGCCCGTTTGATTTCCTCACTGAATGCCACGATAATGACATCCTTCTTTCGATCACCCCCCGACGACGCGATACGGGTGACACTCCAGACGACCGGACCGGCACCGTCCTGAGCAATCATGGGCTCGACAACATCCTGAATGCCCCCTCCAAGATCCTGAATGGTCATTTCAGGACGCCAATCGGTTTGCGGAAGATCGTATTCGGTGTTTTCGGTTAGCCGAAGAACAAACACGGAGTCCTTCATTCCCGGCGTTCCCTCGACACCGGCGACGGTGAATTCGACCGGACCGTATTTGGTTTCACAAGTAATCGTGAAATGGTGGTTCGATGCGGTCGAGTCGTAGAAGGTTGCGGGAAGGACAACTGGTTTGTCAAAGCGAATCCGCAGTGCGTCAAGGTATCCGTCGGCATCACGATCAAGAGTCGTGACGTCCGACAGTGATCCCGGTTTGGGAATAATCGTGATATGGACGCTATCCACAACGGTATCACACACCGACACGTTTGGATCACAATTGACTTTTCGAGCATAAACATGTCCGTCTGCGTCTCGAAGAAGGCTCGGGATTTCATAGTAAATCTGACTTCCGGTGTTTTTCACCAACTCAGGAATATTCCCGGTAGTACTCCATCGGCCGTCAACCAGCCCGATGTAGTTGCCGTATTGATCATTTCCAATAAGTTTCAATACAGTACCACTGTTATATGTAAGTACGGCATCGTCCGTACTCTTTTCACCGACCAGTATATCGATACTATCGACTTCCCCCGGATGCAGACGGAACGGCGGGGTGGACCCACTGATTCCTCCCAGGTTGACCGACAACCGATGAAGACTGTCGGGGGATTGGGGGGCGTAGTGAAGAATGAAATCAACGGAGTCTCCTCCCTGAGCGCCCAAACACTGGGATAGTATAACATCGTCTCCATTAAATGCTTTTTTGACGGAATCGATAATGACTAATGGTGGAGTGCGACCGCCCGTTCCGAGATCATCTGAATACTTTGCCGAGTCGGTTCCGTTTCCGTCCGGATAGCACCATGAACCGTACACCGGTTTGTTGTCCTGATTGTACAGATGCACCAGAGTACGAATCGGCTCTCCCGCTCTGATTGAATCTCGTGGAGTCAGCATTTCGAACTCAATTCGATACGGTGGCCCGGGCAGGAATGCCAGCATCGCCGTGTCGGGAGCTACTATCGAATCGTCGCCCATCGTGACCCGGATTCGTCCATGCGCCGTATCGTTGGGCGAAAGAGTCCATTCGTGAGCCGATGTCGGCGGCGAGCTTATGATATAGTTCAGGCCGGGGTCGAGAATTTCCCAGCGGGCAGGGACCTCGACCCACTGTCCATTGTCGTCTCGTCGGCCGTACACCTGCAAAGCGGTATCCAGATTGGTATTCATGACCACGCTTTCGACAGTACCGTCAACACGATTACCGGTAACAATTCGAAGTGCATCATACCAGTAATCGAGAACGGTAACCGGTACCGAGTCTCTTGGGAACGGGAGACTCAGGGCCGTATTCGCGGCAAACACCTGCACAGTGCCGCCCTGAGACTGTTTATATATAACCCCTTGTCCGATTCTCCCGGCACTTATCCCCGCGGTCGCGATCGCTCCCGTGCCTGGTCCCCAGACGGTGCTTCCCGAAGAGCTTACGTAGTTTCCGAGTGAATCTCGAAGGACCGCGTAAACGGTATCGGTCTGTTTTGCGGAAGACAATTGGACCGTCTTGAGTGGCTTGGGTTCGTTAGGACTAAAATCTTTCCCCTGGTCCGCCTCAATCCACAATCGATGAGCGGGACCCGGATTGATCGACAGAAGCAACGTATCGTTGAGTACAAATCGTCCTGATTCAAACGAGGCAACCACACGCACCTGATTGTAAGCCTTGCGTGGCGAATAGGTGGCCGAATGCCCCGATGAAGCACTGAGATCGCCGCTTTTGTCTTCCGTCAGCTCGATAACTTTCCACGTGATCGGTGC
>CAZEMW010000606.1:800-2933 GCA_964513105.1 uncultured Fibrobacterota bacterium | reverse complement strand
CTTGAAGAGATTGAGGCAACATGCGCCTATCACCGAAACGGCACCAGTCGGGCACTCTTCGAAGGTGAGGTCCTCGACGATGAGATCGGAAACATCGTAGAAGTACCATGCGGCACCGGTGATTCTTGTCTCAGCCCCCTGTTCGCCGGTTATTCGAATCGGCCGATCCTTGGTACCGGATACCTGCACCGTCACATTACCCGTGTAGATTCCTCCCTGAAGCACAATTGTTTCACCGGGTTTGACCCGCTCGAGTGCCGCGGACATGGTTGCGAGGGGGTTTTCGTAGCTGCCCCGACCGGCCGGCCCTGCACCGGATCGAACCCAGAGTATATCGGAATCATCTTTTGAGTACATTTCTTTCTCCACCGCACTATTCGGCGCGTTGTTCATCCTTGTTCTTTTTCGAACGGTCCTGCTTGCCGTCACCGTCCTTCTGCATGAACTTCTGGACTTTCTGTATAAGTTCGGGAGCCAGGGCCAGAATCTTGCCGAGATTCGGATCGCTTTTCTCAACCGGGTGAACCTGCACCTTGCCGTCGCAGACGCTTATGAAGGCAACGGGTGTCACACTGATGCCTCCGCCGGTTCCCGCGCCGGAACCGGCCTTGTTCTCGTTGCCGCCCCCACCGGCTGCAAACCCGATGGAAATCTTGGAGACCGGAATGAGAGTAACCCCGGCGGCCGTAATAGGCTCTCCAATGACCGTTTCTGTCTTGGCCATGTACTGCATACGATCCAAAGCCGCCTGAATAACATCTGCTAATGACATAACAGTTTTCCTTCCCGCCGACGCCTATTATTTTACCTGACCCGGTACAAAGCAATTGCAACCAATCACCCAATCAGATTTATGTGCCCGCGGCGGGTGAACCGATCGTTGGATTCGTATGGCGAACTGCCGCGCGCTACATAATCTCTCAAAAATACATGGCACGGCTGAACCATCACAAATTGTTCACGATTATGCCGATGGCGGCGCTCGGGGTAATCGCCTTTTTCTCGCAATTGGCCGCATCCACAACGGGGCCGACCATCCGCATGACCGAGGTTGCCGGCAATCCGACGGGAAAATCTACCGACTGCCCCGGCGATGCCTGCGAGGAATTCGTTGAATTCCTCAATGTTGGTCCCGGGGCGTTCAGTCTTCGTGACTCCCTGTTTCTCACTACCGGATCTCGAGAATCCGCGATCGGATGGTGGCAACGGTCGCTCGACGGACATGAAAACTGCCGTATCGCCGCGGACTCCCTTCTTCCGGGCGAGTATGCGGTTGTGCTTTCACGAGACTACGAAAAGCTTTCTCCGGGGCGCCGAGCAGAGTTCCCGGACTCAACGCTGCTTCTGAAATGCACCGGTTCCCTGCTCTCGGGAGGACTTACCCATAATCGCGGTGTTGTGCTGCTGCGCAAGCGTATTTCAGGGCTTAAAACGGACTCAATTTGTGGGGCACTCGATCCGGGACAATCCGTTGACTCGGAGGATTTCGGGCTTACCTACCCCGACAAACTGCCCGACGGGTTTTCACTGGTGCCCGCCTACTGCCTTCTCGGTAACTCCGAGTATCGAGAAAACCCCGATACCACATCGCCCGGTTACGGCATCATTTCCACCAAAGCCTGGATTACCGAATACCGATTGGGACAAGCCGGCAAAAGCCACCTTCCCTGCACCGTTGCCGTATGGTGTCCTCCTTCGTGGAATGCCGACTCTCTCCAATGGCACTTTGAGGCGGGATCGATTGAGCTGAACGGAGGGAAAGTAAAAGTACTCCGCCCCTTTACGGTATTTACCCTTTCCGTGCCGAAACAGGAGACCCCCTTTTCGATTACATTCATCATCAACGAACACATTACTGAAATGGAGATCGATATCTCCCGAAAGTGGCTGCCGGAAAACCCACTCAAAATTTCAGAAATTCATCCCCGCACCCGAGACAATACTCCCGAGTGGTTCGAAATCACGAATGTTTCGCAAATCCCGATCAACCTGCGCGACTGGAAATGGGGGAATTCCGAATGGGTACGAGAAATACTCACCACGGCGGACCAGGTGCTGGAACCGGGAGACTACAGTGTCGTCACAAGATCGATAGATGCGATGAAACTGGTTGGAATTCGGCACATAGAGCCA
>CAZEMW010000606.1:0-790 GCA_964513105.1 uncultured Fibrobacterota bacterium | reverse complement strand
TCATCACCCCTGGAGATGGTTTCCTATGATGCCGATTGGCTGGAGAACTGGGACGGGCAATCGATCGAGCGGGTGCACCTGGATAGACCGGCGGAGAGCTACGACAACTGGGTCTGTGCCGACCACCCGAGCCCCGGCATGCCGAACGCCACCGCTTTTCAACGCCGAACCCGGGCACCACACCTGGCTGTCGGACCGGTCCCCTTCACCCCCAACTCGGACGGGCAAGACGATTACCTGAAAATCTCGGCCGAACTACCCCCGGGGACGGAAGCCGCCGTCACGATTCTGGAATTCAGCGGTCGAATTATCCGGCAAATACCGTTACCCGCCGATGGGACCTATTTGTGGGACGGTAAAACTGAATCGGGTGCGGCCGCTCAAACAGGTCCGTTTTTCGTCGTTGCCGAATTTGAGTTTCCCGACGGATCGAAAACGATTCGAAAGCGAGGAATACTGTGGAGGTGAACAAGCATCGACGAAGCTTTCGCCTCTGCACCTGGTTCAGGGGGGTGACACTTCTGCTCTGCGCCACAGCCGTTGGTCCAGCCGGAGGAGCCTTTGACGAACCATTTCCGACAGGGCACGGACTGGGTTCTCTCGGAACCATAATCCAGGAGGATGGCGCCGGAAGCAGAGATCCCGGTGTACCTGCACCTTTTGTCGGCGATTCGTCCACATTCGGTTTCTCGGTGAGTGGAGTGGATTACTATGACGAAATGGACAATTTCGAAGGGCACACCATCCGTCGCGGTGCAGTCTCGGCATGGCTTGACCTGTCGGCTCTCAT
>CAZEMW010000605.1:0-2933 GCA_964513105.1 uncultured Fibrobacterota bacterium | reverse complement strand
TAACCGGATTGAAGCTCGGTAACCGGATTGAAGCTCGGTAACCGGATTGAAGCTCGGTAACCGGATTGAAGCTCAAAGAACAAAGATCAATCTTTAGGCATTTCGCCTTCGCTCGATACACCATTGCGCTCAGTGCATCGCAATGCATCACTTCGCTCAGTATTCGATCCCTTTCGCAAAAACCTATTCCATATATAAAACCGCCTTCGATGCCCCGACGACCTTCTCCACTGAGGGCTGAGCCGCCAGTTCCAAACGGTGATTGTAGGGCATTGGGACATCCTCCGAAGAGATCACCTCTATCGGGGCATCCAGATAATCGAAACAGTTACGCGAGATCAGATAGCCGATATGAGTACCCACACTCGCAAACGGCCAGGCTTCATCCACAATCACCGCGCGATTCGTCTTGCGAACCGAATCATAAATGGCTTTTTCATCCAGAGGACGAATGGTTCGCAGATCGATAACCTCAGGGTCGACTCCCATCTTCGCCAGCTCCTCCGCAGCTTCGATCAGCATACGCATAGGTTTCGAGAACCCGACGAGTGTGATATCTTTCCCTTCGCGTACCACCTTCGCCTCTCCAAACGGGATAGTGTACTCCTCGTCCGGCACGTCACCTTTCCAGGCATACATCAGTTCCCCTTCGAGGAACACCACCGGGTTGTCGTCTCGGATTGCCGTTTTGAGAAGTCCCTTGCCGTCGTAGGGCGTTGACGGCGCAACCACCTTCAGGCCGGGAACATGCGCCCAGAGTGACTGCAACGCCTGAGAATGCTGCGCGCCAAGGTATTCCGCCGGACCGTTTGGTCCGCGGAAAACAACCGGAAAGGAGAACTGACCTCCCGACATGTATCTTGTCTTTGATGCATTGCTATAGAGCTGGTCAACCGCCATGAGAGCGAAGTTGTTCGTCATCCATTCGACAATCGGGCGCATGCCGACCATTGCGGCACCGATGCCGACTCCGGTGAATCCTTCCTCGGATATCGGGGTGTCGATAACCCGTTGGTCGCCGTACTTGTCAAGAAGTCCCTGACTTACCTTGTACGCCCCATTGTACTGAGCCACCTCTTCGCCCAGAAGAATCACGTTCTCATCACGGGCCATCTCCTCATCCATTGCCTGTCGAAGAGCTTCCCTGAATGCTATTTCAGGCATGTATTCCTCCCAACATTATCGTGCGATCGATATCCGTGCCGTCCCTCATGCCCCGACGAATGCATAGATCACGGCGCAACAAAACCGCGACCAAAGAATTTCATCTTCTCGTGCTCGTGCACGTAACTCGTAATCGAGTATTTGTTGCGAGCACCGTCAAATCCGATTACGCGCCGTCCCGCCTCGCCGGCCGGCTCTCCGCTACTCCGCCAGCACGTTCTCATATAAAGCCTCAAGTGGTGGTTCTTCACTTTTCTCGGCAAAGTCGACTGCCTCGTCACACGTCTTTTTCGCGTCGTCGTCAATTTCTTTGTACTGATCCTCACTGAGGATTGAGTCTTTCAGCATCCTCGCTTTCAGGAGCTCAATCGGGTCCTGTTTTCGAAATGCCGCAACTTCATCCTTGGTACGGTATTTTGCCGGATCACTCATGGAGTGCCCTTTGTAGCGATAGGTCTGTATATTCAGAAACCCGGGTTGTCCTTTCTCCCGTGCACTCTTCACGGCTTCCCCCACCGAATCGTAGACTTCAAGCACATCCATACCGTCGACATTCTTTCCTTCAATGCCGTAGGAGGCCCCCATCCTGGAGAAATCTTCAATTGCCGATACTCGTCGGAAATCGGTACCCATGCCATACTGGTTATTCTCGCAGATGTATACCACGGGAAGGTTCCATATTTTCGCAAGGTTGAGACTTTCGTGGAAAGCTCCCTGGTGGATTGCGCCGTCACCGAAGAAACAGAGGACAACTCCCTCTTCTTTTTTGGTCTTCAGCTTGAGTCCGACACCTGTTGCTACAGGAATCTGGCTTCCTACAATCCCGTTACCTCCGAGCATGTGTTTCTCAGCACTGTAGAAGTGCATGGAACCGCCTTTGCCTTTGGAGCATCCGGTCTTCTTTCCATACAGTTCGGCCATGAGTTCATTGGGTGACAATCCGCAGGTCAGCGCGTGGCCGTGATCCCGATAGGCGGTTACCACATAATCTTTTGCAAGATCGAGGGTGCCGACCGCTCCGACGGCAACGGCTTCCTGTCCGATATACAGATGACAGAACCCCCCAATTTTACGAAGCCCATACATCTGTGACGCTTTCTCTTCGAATCGACGAATAAGAATCATCGTTTTCAGGAGAGAAAACTGCAGTTCTTCGGGGTATTGTCGTGATTTTCGTTTACCCGGCATACTACCCTTCCTTATGTGAAATCGATAGTTTCTTTAATGCCTTTCATCGGCACGGTGTATGTAGCTTCCAACGGCCTGGTCTCGAAGACCACCAGTTCGGTATTTCCTTTGGTAATTGTCCAGAAGGTGCGAAGGCGCGTGCCTATCTCTTCGGAGAATTCCGACCGAAGAGCCGGTGCGTCGACAACTTCAACGGCTACCCGCACATTGATAATCGTATCCAGCGCTTTGGTCTGAAACATCCACTCGGCATTTGCATTTGCCGACGCCTGTGCCACTTTGGCAAAAGACGGGGAGGTGGCAAAGAAAATGGAACCGGGGTGCTCGTCCAGGAGCGCGGGACTGACCCACCTCATACGTGGAAACTTGTTTTCATCAATGGTGGCGAAAACCGCCGTGCCTGTTTCGTCGATAATTCTTCGTATTTCCGACATGATACCCGGCCTGTTCATCTGAACTCCTTCCCGATATCGGCGATATGAAAGCTCTCGGAGTCGGTGGAATCGACCAAACCGGCCATTCTTATGCGTCTTTGATCGACTCCCGGGGCGAGGTATATAGCAATCCCTGTGCCGGTAGAG
>CAZEMW010000604.1:0-2939 GCA_964513105.1 uncultured Fibrobacterota bacterium | reverse complement strand
CTCCCGTGCGACAGAGGATTACGTCAAGCGTGACCCGCTCTCGGCGATCTGGTTTGGCTTCTCGTGCTGGTACCGGCACTTTGTGGAGTCCTTATCACTATTGGCGCAGGGGGCATGTCACTTACCAAACGTATCATTGTATCCGCCGTGGGAGCTGCGTCAACAGGTGCCCTCCATGCTCTTCTGGTAGCCGCCGTTGCGCGCTACATGCTCGATGGTGCTTCGGCCCGGAACCTGATATCCGCTCTGGTGTGGCAGGTCTTTATTTTCGGAATTGTGGGGTCGGTTGCCGCGATCGTAACCGAACTTCGCTTGCCCGAACCGAAAGCCCTTCGATCCCGGGCGACCGCAACGGACACCCTGGCGGTTGAACAGTGAGCCGGGGTTACCCCGGTTGCCGAACATTGAGGGTGATTAGCCCAAGTTTCGCTGCGCTGCACTGAGCCGACCCAAATGAGCCGGGGCGAAGTGAACTTGTCGAAGAGCCGAGGTCCGACGGAAGCGCTTCGCGTGGAGAATGAGCTCCGAGTCGGCAACTACCGCCATATCATCTCCGCTCTCAATCCCCGGGCGCGCCACAGCACATCCCCGAACCGTTCATGCCGACCGGCTTGGTCCCCCTGATTCTCAAACGAGTTCGGGTGTTGCCGGCTCCCACGTAACACCTGGACACTTTGCAAGGTTTTTGGTAGGGCATCCTGAATGCGGCTTTCGAAAAAGAAAAGGGCACTCAACGTTGAGTGCCCTGCAAATATGTCTTCCACGGAATGTACTTCCGAAATCACAGTCCCACAGTTACCCCGCCGTTCAACAGGAAACCATACCCGGTCAGATCCGCGGCTTCATCGTACGGTCCAAAAGGAATCATCAGCTTGCCGTCCACATAGAAGCCAATCGGCACGACGGGGAGCTTGACGTGGGTACCCACAAGAATATTTAGGCCGAATTTGGGGACTGCCAGGCCTTCCAAGATTTCCTCGATAATCGGCTTTAGTGTTTCTTGATTCTGAAATGTGGTTTGCAATTGCCCGAAATCCCCCGAGCCGTCGGCAAGAGCCTTTTCGATAGCGTCTCCGGCCACTTCTTCGATCATATCGGGAGTTACAACCGGTGTGGCGAAATGCACACTTGGTCCGCCGCCCGCGTAAAGCCGGAAGATCTTCATTCGTTTCGGAACGGCGACGATATTCTTTCTTATCGAGAGATCAAATTGGAGTTTCGAGTAAGGGGTGCCGGTCAGCCCGGCATAGTTCTTCCCGAATTCCTTCAAAGTAATCGGGATGGAATCATTCATGACCAGCACTGATGAGTAATCTCCCTCACGAAAGGCGGCGCGAATCCCCTCTTCGGTCACGTTCGGGTCAATTCCCTGGGGATACTTCAGATACGCTTCGTATTCCCAAACCCCCATGTTAACCGACAACTCGACAGCATCCAAAACCGGAATGATATCGATGTAGAACTTACCTCCGAGATTCAACCAGGTTCTTTCAATGCCCGTTCGGGACAGAAGAATCGGAAGGGTCGCACTGAACTCGGATCCCTGATTATTGAATTCCTCATACAGGTCCTTAAGTTGGTTGGTATCCAGAGATGAATTTGCAGCGATTTCCTCATTGAATCCTTCCATAAAATTGGTGAACTGCGTCACCTGGAATTCCTGGAAAGCTACCGGGTTATCGTATTCTGCGTCCATGCTGAGGGAGAAATCCAGTCCATAGTGCACTCCTACCCCGAGAATCGCCCAGGAGGGCGCAACCAGACTCGTCAGAAGTGCCGCGGCACCAAGAAATTTTCGTGTACGCATCCTCATCAAGAACCTCCTTGTGTAGTACATCGGGACCGCGGTCATCGACCCCGATTCGAATTTCGGCTCCGTTCTACCCGAGTTTTGGTGATGCTGTTCATGTGGGAACACAACTGATAATATACATGAATTCTGCACGATGGGAAGCCGCCGACCATCAAGTCGCTCTTTCGTATTCTATCACCCCGGAGTGTGGTTCGGCAATCCAACAAATGCCGGACCGGACAGGGTGGCCCTTGGTCGAGACCCCGTCATTCACCTATTTTTCAGTGACTCTCGACCGCACAAGGAACCGTTATTCTCCGTTTTCTCAAACAAAAGGATTCAATATGCTTCCTCCAAAGCTCCTCGCGGCTCTTTTTCTTGCAGTACCTCTCCTTGCTCAGACAAACCTTAAACACGATGCCGGGAACCTGCTGGGCGTTTCCTTTTACTGGGACAACCAGGATTTCTCAGCCGACACGATTTCGAGTGGCGGGGTAACCAAGCTGGTAGGCAAGAGGCATGAAGAGATGAACCCGTTTACCTTTCACGCGTTTCTTTCCGCGGCGAAAGAGGCCGGCAAAACCATCTACGAATTGAAGGAATGCAACGGAATCTCTGCGGCCATTCTCAATGACCTGGGATATCCGGTTGTGCTCGCAACCCAGTGGAGCAGTATCACCGATTATGATATTAAAGTCTATAGCCCGGGCATGGACGACGAATACAAGCAACGAAGGCTGATCACCGATCTCATATACGAAACCCTCGATACCTTCGATATCGAGAAACCGTCTAAGCTGAAAGAAGACTACACGGTCGCATTACACTTCAGCCGAGGTGGCCGAGCCAAATACGAAGGAAAGGAAATCATCACCGGAAAGGCCCAGCCCTATATCACCCCCGGGGCGGGTCTGGTGATTTCGCTCGATCGCGCCGAAACACATGAAGATCAGGACATACAGAAACGAATTTGGGACGCGTACCTGATCGTTGACGGCAAGAAGAAAACATCGAAAGTGATCAGCGAGATAGAATCGGTTATGGATGATCTTGGTTTGGACCTTTCCTACAAGCCGCCGGAGATTGTAGCCATCAAGAAGTGAGTTCGAATGCCTGGGAACCTATCACGTACACCGGTACGTGGGAT
>CAZEMW010000603.1:0-2939 GCA_964513105.1 uncultured Fibrobacterota bacterium | reverse complement strand
GGCTCAAGTGTGAATAAAATCCTCCTAAAAGGCACGGCAAATCAAGAGTCCATAGATATTACCGGCAAGAGCGGTACCTCGTCCAACCGGGTGTTTCTGGATACGGGAAAAAACAAGGCCCTGAGTATCGAGAATAAGGACGGCGAGAAGGTAAACAGCCTGAACATGGATACTGGGGAGAGTGTCGATGGGGCGGTCAAGGGCATACGGCTTCAGGATTACACGGGGAATATGGTGCTTTTGGAGGAGACCGAAGGCGGCGCTATTCTCATAAGCAGATCCGAAGGCAAGGATATCGTGACGTTGAGAGATGGATCCATCAGGATCCTATCCAAGAAGGATGAAACGAATAGTTCAATGATTGACGTCAATCAGGATAGGATTGAGGTTACGTCGAAGGGGAACAGTGGCGAATCGACAGTCACAATTAAGCCCGCCGGTATTGAGATCAGTGCTGGAGAAAAGGAAGTACATCTGACTGGAAGCAAAATAAGAGTAGGGGATGCTGCAGGTGAACAGTCCATGGCGCTTGCACCTGGAGTACAAAAGAGAATTCAGAACTTGGAGGAAGCTTTCAATCAACATACCCACACAGGAAATATGGGCGGGCCAACTCCACTTAATCCGCTCAATATGATTATACCGTACACCCAGGAAGCTCAGTTGGCGTCAAAGAATGTATTTGCAGCGAAATCGCAAGGAGTACTATGAAGGGGCCCATACCCATGCCCCGGGGACGGAGCTGCAGCACGAGGGGAGGCCCGGGCTCTTGAGGTATCGACCCATGCAGATGTTCGAGCAGACATCCTGACCACGGCACCCCGATATCTATCATGCCCGGTCTTCCGGTATGCCGGCAACTCAAACCCCAAAATCGGCCTTTCGCTCCACAAATCCGGCCTCTTATCGGAAAAAACTATCGTAAGCTGAGTCCCAGGCGATATCTTGAAACCACCTTCAAAGGTGCGTTTGCAGATCCTACTATCTGGATCTGACGGTGTGGATTCTCTCTTATAGTCCGAAGGAGGAACAGTTATCATGGCACGAAAACCTCGTCAACACCTCGTTGGAGATGCACACCATTATATGGTGCACAGCATTGACTCCGCGCCCTTGTTCAAGGATGATGAAGATCGGCAAGTAATGCTTGATCTGCTTGATCGCTATTTACCCAAGCACCAGTGCCGCTGCTATGGGTTCGCATTACAGGATAATCATCTCCACCTGATTCTTCGTCCTTCAGGCGATAAGGATGCTTTTTCACGAATGGTGCAGTGCATCAATAGCATGTACTCACGCCACTACAATAAGAAATACCAACGAAGAGGCTATTTGTTCTGGGATCGCCCCAAGACCAAGCCGACACGGGATCTCGATTATCTTCGCCAGTTGGTGATTTATGTTCACCGAAATCCGGTTCGGTCGGAAAAAGTAAATAATCCCGAGGAGCTCCAGAACTATCGATGGACGAGTCATCGCTACCTCTATGCAACCAAATGCCCACACAAATGGCTCCACGTGGGGTACATGAAAGCGTTGCTCATGCTCAGATCCAGGAATCAAGAAAACTATCTGAATGAATACGTAATGGAGCTCTTCGAATTCGATGAAACAGAGTTTGATCCCTGGAAGGAACCCAACAATCGAGCGGAACCCTTGCCAAACGGTCCGAACAAGTATTTTCGCACTGAACGGCAATGGATTCGTCTTGCCGTTAAAATGTGGGACCGAAGAAAAAAGGATAGGAAGCGCGTGAG
This sequence comes from uncultured Fibrobacterota bacterium, assembly GCA_964513105.1. Lineage (GTDB taxonomy): Bacteria > Fibrobacterota > Chitinivibrionia > Chitinivibrionales > CAYFVL01 > CAYFVL01. The sequence continues at coordinate 1,182 of CAZEMW010000603.1, read as the reverse complement.
GAACATCCCTCTCTCGGATCTCACCTCTGCGTGTTCACAGCGGTACGGTCTTTACAAATCATTAAATGTGTTTCAGTCCGGTTGTGAAAGGTACCGATCAGCCCGAGCACTCTTCTCTTATCTGACTATCTCGGTCGCCGGCTATTCGGCCGTTTTGATCGGGAGGGTGCTGGGGGTTAGCCAGAGTACGGTGCTTCGGTCGGCGATAGATGGTGAACGTCTTGCCGCGGAAGGGCATTCGATAATATACGGCACGTAGCCTACGCATTAATCTCCATGTGAGTAGCCTCCAATGCGATCGAAAAGGCAACCCAGAGTCCTTCTCGTTTGATCTTACAATCTTGGTGTCCAACCACTCCCTCCGTACAGCAATTTGGATCAGCACGACAGCGGTTGCCGGTCAACCGATTCCGGGAATCCGGTTTGTGGAAGGTGTGCCCGGCAGATTCGCAGGATATGCTTGGAGCCTTTGTCTGATGATCCCACATTTTTTGGGCGTACCATTAACCAGACAAAAAAGCTATCATAGTTCTCCAACCACGACTATCCCTTGGATTTCAGAAATCCGAGAATCCATGAATGATTAAACGAGGTTGTCTTGGGTTTTCAGGTAGGTATTATAGTGCTTGAAATGTACATCTTTGTTAGTCCTGCAGCTCCGTCCCCCGCTGCGCGAAGATCGCATTGCGTGTCTTGTAGCTTATTGTTCCCACAGTATAGGAATTGAGAACATCTCCGACCACCTCGTCGAGTGGGATTGACATTCCCCGCACCTCGTGAACCTCACCATGATTCGACGCATATCTATTCAGGCCCTTTCGACCAGGACCTTCAATGTCGATATTAAGGGATTCGATTTGTCCGGAACCTGTCCCTAAGTGCCCGGATTTCGTCGACGAAAAGACTCGAATTCGGCTCTCCTACAAAGCATTTTTCCGTCAGAAAGCGATTTGTATCGTCAGGCATTGCTGCTTGCCTTCAATGTTCAAGGGAATAGTGCCCTCTTGCACCAAGGATAGGAAAAAGGAAATGAAAGGATTCACAATCGTTATGCCGGCTGCAGTAGTGGGAGTGTATGCGGATACCGGCGCCATTTGCGGAAGCGACCAGCGGGGGACGGAGCTGCAACAATAGATGCAGCTCCGTCCCCCCGGTTGATGGATCAAAGGTCAAAGAAAAAAG
>CAZEMW010000602.1:0-2943 GCA_964513105.1 uncultured Fibrobacterota bacterium | reverse complement strand
ACCCCACCTTGGGTACCGCAGGTAGCCCTGGTTTGGGTGAACGATCTCCGATCGCCGCTTAGATTCCTCATCGGGTATCCCCCTCACAACAGCCCGTATCTTTCATAGATAGTCTCTTTGATATCACTTATAGGGCAGTTTTCTGAATCGAAAAGGTAGTACACGACTACCCCGTCGAGCATTGCTGCAAACAGCCAGGCTTCCGCTTTGGGATTGCAGCCCCCCCTACGGCGGAATACATCCTCAATGAGACCGAGAACACCTCGCATCTTCTCCATCACTCCCTCCTGGATGCTATCTGGAAGTGTCGGTTGAGACATCAAGGACCAGTAGAGACGCCAGAACTCCTTTTCCTCCAAGGCATACTCGAACATCATCTCAACAAGACGATAAAGCTGTGCACTCGGATCAGGAATTGAGAGAACGGGAATGAACCGTTGTTCCATTTGCTCAATGCTTCCAATCAGAAGTGCTTCAAGCAGCTGTTCCTTACCGGTGAAATAGTTGTAGATTAACCCTTTCGAAATTCCGGCGGTCCTGGCGATAGTTTCCATGGAGGTCTGATGATAGCCCGCGGTTCCGAACAACTCGAGAGCCGTTCGAAGGATCCTTTTGCGGCTTTGTTCCCGCATTGCGCTGAATTGTTCAGAATTTCGAGGCACCATCATTCTCTGCAGGCTTAATCTTATGACTGACCATTCAGTCATTCATCAATATATCTTTTTTTTGTGGGGGACGCAAGGCGAGGTTGCTGCAAAACTGAGACCACGGTTTTTGGGGACAGACCCCATTTCGGTATTCCCGGGGACGACCCCATCACAGCCAAAGGGCCGATAAGCGTATTGTGGAATTCCCCACAATTTCTCCCCTTCGAAAACCGTAACAGGCATTGTACAATCTGCACAGAGAACGGTAGTTTCCTCAATCAGCCACAATTTCATAAAAATTCATTCGATCACTCGCTGTTTGAATGCCTCGTCGCGCGTCATTTTCGGCTCCTCAGACACGGAGTTGTCCATAAGGTGGATGGACAACGCTATCAGCGGCATGTACAGCCGTAACGAAACGCCCCTAATTCCCGACCCGCCTTCAGCGGGTCATAACTGCATGGAGACGATGTGTATGAAAAGACAGACTACGTGCCTTCTGGTGCTTATTCCCCTATTCGGTTTGTTTGCCGAGGTGTTCTATGTCGACCCTTCTCATGGATCTATTTCCGGTTCCGGGACGACCACAGATCCTTGGAAGACACTTGAGGATGTTTTCGATTCAGACAAAATTGAGTCAAGAAAGCCCAAGAACCTTCCTCATCGCGCGGGTAACGATCTTGTCGTCCGAAACGCGGGCGCTCCGGTGCAGCCCGGGGACACGATCATGCTTCGAACCGGCTACCACGGTATTATCGAAGTGACCAACTACTACAACCCGGATTACATCACAATTATGGCAGAACCGGGGCACTCCCCCACAGCCGCCCGAATGGAATTCCGTTCAAGCTCTCGATGGATCATCCGCGGGATTACCATTAGTCCCACCTTCGCCGAAGAGTTTTCACGTGAACGGATGTTCATGTTCAGCGAAAGCAGGTATTCAGGTCCCAGTTACGATTGCACGGTGGAGGCATGTACCCTATTTACGGTACGAAACACCGAATCCTGGAGTGCCGGAGACTGGAACAGGCGGTCCTGTGACGGTATCAATTTTACCGGAACCCGCCTTCGGGCGAAGAACAACTACATTAAGAATGTGAATTTTGGGATTACCGTAAATAGTGATTCGTGCCTTGTAGAGCACAACATTATAGAAAACTTCGCCGGTGATGGAATGCGTGGTCTTGGTGATCGTGACACTTTTCAATACAACACCATAATGAATTGTTATGATGTCAATTCCAATCACGACGACGGATTCCAATCCTGGTCGGTCGGCTCCAACGGGGTCGGAACCGGTGTTGTCAGGGACCTCATTCTTCGTGGAAACATGATCATTAACCATATCGATCCCAATCAGCCCCACCGCGGTAGACTTCAGGGGATCGGGTGCTTTGACGGTATGTTTGAAGGTTGGATAATAGAAAACAACGTTATTGTAGTTGATCATTATCACGGGGTTACTCTACGTGGGGCGCTCAACTGCCGAATCGCAAACAATACAGTGGTGCATCGAAGCCCCGGTGATTATGGCCCCCCCTGGATTAAGCTGGACCGTCACAAGAACGGAACCGTCGGCCATGGGAATCGGGTGCTAAACAATCTGATAACCGATCTTCGGTTGGTCCCCGGAAGCGGCAATACCGACCATAATCTGGAAATATCTACTCGGGACTACCATGAATACTTTGTCGACTCAGACGATTTTAATTTCCAGTTGAGGCCGGGCTGCCCCGCAGTAGATGCCGGTACAGACGATCTGGCTCCCACGACCGACTGCGAAGGAAATCTCCGACCTGCGGGAGGTGCTGTCGATATCGGGGCTCATGAATATGGCGCTGAAGCGCCGGTTTCAGCTCGCCCCGAAAACCGGCAAAATGTGAATTTGCCGATTCACTCATTTGAATCGGGGGCCCCCCGGAAGAAGACCCAGCTTTATGACGTGTTCGGCAGAAGGATTGAAGAGGCTGGGACGGGACGAATACTTCTTCGCCGGTTGAATGACGGGCGGGTGAAGCGAGAGATCAGTGTAGATAGACCCGGCACGGGGAAAAAGCGTTAGCGGACAGGAACTGGGGACAGACCCCACAGGCGTTCTCAAAAAAAGGCCATCGAAGCTCTCTTGCCAGAGCTTGGTGGCCTTTCCTTTCGAATTAAGGGGGTTACTCCTTTACCGAGGGTCTGTCCCCAATCACCGGGGTCTGTCCCCAATCACCGGGGTCTGTCCCCAATCAACGAGGGTCTGTCCCCAATCACCGGGGTCTGTCCCCAATCAACGAGGGTCTGTCCCCAA
>CAZEMW010000601.1:0-2946 GCA_964513105.1 uncultured Fibrobacterota bacterium | reverse complement strand
AATACTTACCTGGTGAACAGGTCGTTCGATTTCTGAGCCGTCCTCACTCCCCATCATAAAACTCTTCCCCTTCGCCTCTATGAGCACCATCCCCATTGGAGCATTCACGGTAAGGAGAATTTCACTGCTGGTATCGGCTCCCGCCGAATTGCTCACGATACAGCGGTACTTTCCGGCGTCGGAGAATTTCAGTTGAGTTAAGTGGATTTGGGGATTGTCGGCACCGTCTATGGCGGAACCGCCCTTCTGCCACTGATACTCCGGTGAAACACCGGAGACCTCTACCGACAGGGTGGTCGATCCGCCAAGTGTGGTTTTTGCGTTTGAGGAGTTACTGGTGATCTCCGGTGCGCCGACATTCCACTTCGCGTAGAGTGTCACGTCCTGTGAGCCAATGGTGAATGTTTCGCCGGGAATTCTCCGGGCTCCGGTTCCGCTTTCGTTTGTGTTCCATCCACCAAAAGTGTAGCCGGGTTTGTGTAAGCCTTCCGTATTGTCCAGAACGGTTGCGTTGTCTCCGTTTCGGTAGGTGTTGTGATCGACCGGGACGGAGCCGGATGCGCTGCCGTTTCCATTGTATACAACGGTGTAGACACGAACCCATTGCGCATAAAGGGTTACATCTGAGGTGCCCATTACCAGAGACGATCCGTCGCCGTACCGGTCACCCGATCCGTCGCGGGCCGTGTTCCATCCGTCGAACTCATAGCCGGTCCTTTTCAGATTCCCGGTGTTCCCCTTGACATGGACGGATGCACCTTCCTGATACGTGTCGTTATCGACCGGGGGAGTGCCTGCGGCGTGCTCGTTACCGTCGTACGTAATGCTGTAGGTGGGCTTCTGCGTCCATTGGGCATAGAGAACAATGTCTTCGCTACCCATCGTAAGTTGTGCGCCGCCCGAGTAGTTGTCGCCTGATCCGTCTGCGTTGGTATTCCATCCGGCGAACGAATACCCGGGTTTCGCCAAACTCAGCTCATTGCTCTTGATCGTCACGGTATTGCCTTCTTCGTAGGCGTTCTCATCTGTTGGTGGGTTGCCGTCGGTACTGCCGTTACCATCATAGGTTACGGTATACGTAGGTTGCTGGGTCCACAGGGCATAGAGAGTTATGTCCTCACTCCCAATTTCAAGCTCAGACCCCGCCATGAACGTTTCGCCTGTTCCATTCGCCTTCGTGTTCCATCCGGCGAAGGTATGTCCGGAGTTTGTGAGATTGTTCTCATTTCCTTTGACGCTAACGATTGTACCTTCTTCATAGGCGTTCTCATCGGCTGGGGGACTGCCTGCCGTACTTCCGTTGCCGTCATAGGTAATCGTATAGGTGGGATGTTGAGTCCACAACGCATACAGCGTGACATCCTCGGAACCCATTTCGAGTTCGGATCCCGCCATATAGCTATCCCCTGAGCCGTCCGCCGAGGTGTTCCATCCGGCAAAGGTGTATCCGTCTTTGACGAGATTGCCTACATTGCCTTTTACCGTTATATCGGTCCCCGGACTATAGGCGGATGAATCCGAGGGAACCGAACCCCCGGTGCTTCCATTCGCATCGTAGGTTATGCGATATGCTTCGAGCTTCGTCCACTTGGCAAAAAGGGTTATGTCTTCGGTACCGACCGTCAGTTCCGACCCGGGAGCATATGAAGAGCCGTTGCCGTCCGCCCGGGTATTCCATCCCGCAAACGCATAGCCGTCCCGAACCAGATCGCCGGAGTTGGCCTTGATCGTTATCTTGTCGTCCTCCTGGTACGAATTGCCGTCCGAGGGGACCGCCCCCGAGGTATGTCCGTTGCCGTCGTAAAGTACTGAGTAGGTGACGGTGCCGGAGGGAATGACTTCAAGGGTGAATGATTCGCTGGTGTCCGAACCCCAATCCTCACTGTTTGCTATGCATCGATAGGTACCGGCCGTCGATTGGGAGGCCTTCAGAATGAGGGAGGTCTGCCCTTCACCTTCCAAGATCTCTCCGTTATGCATCCAGGCTACCGCAATAGGAGGAGTGCCGGTTACTTCGGCCATGACGGTATGTGAGACACCTTCGGAGAGGGATAGAACCGTGTCGCCCAGGATCGATGCTCCCGGTGGGCGGCCATAAACGAAAACATCGTTAAGAGCCTTTGTTAATTCTCCTCCGTCCGTTAATGCCGCGGTCACAATAACCGTGTATTCGTGGGTAGTTTTTGTACAATACGTGAAACGGACCGTATCCCGTTCAGAAGCGGCATCGGGAACTATATTCGTGTCAAATTCATCCTTGCAGAAGAAATTCACCGAAGAGACAAGTTTTGGAAGGAACAGCGCAGCTTCGATCGTGAGCGTGTCCTCCACATAAAGCGTATCGCAGGATGAACAGCCGTTTGAGGTGACGCTTAGCTCAACGTTTTTGTGCTCCTCGTAAGGGTTTGCCGGGTCGGAGCAATGGAACGACAGAAACAGGCATACAATAAAGAGCGGGATAATCGGGTGGACAGGCCGGGGGCGACTCATGAGGCGATCCTTTGCGAAACTATGAACTTGAGGGCAGATAACGGCTGGATGCGACTACCGTACACGCACCCGACGCCAAAATAAGTGATTGTGAGTCACCTCGGCAAGGAACATGCAAAAGTAGCCGGTTTTCGCGTAAATTGCAAAGCTGATACAGGATTTTCTTCCCGGATTTGCGGTCCATGAGTGACGTGGCAGGTATTTCCTTGTTCTTAAGAGGGCAGGTAGAGATCCCTGGAAAGCAGCGCTGATAATTTTTCGGGACATGTCTGGATCATTCTACCAAGAGAGGTACGGACTCCTCCCGGGTATATACCTTTCTCACCCAACGCTCGTCTCAACGTATCTGAAATGCCTCAAACTCTCATCTCCTTCTTTGCGAAAAGCGCTTCTAGTCGACTGCTACTGAAATTTTCTACCGAAAGGGACCGACATGAGAGCTGCCGGTGGGCTTTT
>CAZEMW010000600.1:0-2947 GCA_964513105.1 uncultured Fibrobacterota bacterium | reverse complement strand
TCACTACAGTCGGATAAACGAAGTACTTCTTGAAGAATCGGTACTTGGCTGGAAAGAGTTCGAGCTGGAGATCATGCGTGACAACGCCGATAATGTCGTGATCATCTGCTCAATTGAGAATGTCGATCCCATGGGAGTACATACCGGCGACAGCATGACCGTTGCGCCGGCCCAGACACTCACCGATCGGCAGTATCAGCAGATGCGGGATGCATCGATAGCGATTATCAGAGAAATTGGTGTTGAAACCGGTGGGTCGAACATACAGTTCGCGGTTAATCCGGAAACCGGCCGTATGGTCGTTATTGAAATGAATCCCCGAGTTAGCCGCAGCTCGGCTTTGGCCAGTAAAGCGACCGGCTTTCCGATAGCCAAATTTGCGGCAAAACTTGCGGTTGGGTATTCGCTCGATGAGATCAGGAACGATATCACCCGTGAAACGCCGGCTTCGTTCGAGCCCACAATCGACTACTGCGTAGTAAAAATTCCCCGGTTTACGTTCGAAAAATTTCCGGAAGCCGATGCTCGTCTGGGCGTACAGATGAAATCGGTGGGAGAGACCATGGCTATCGGAAGAACGTTTAAGGAATCTCTCCAGAAGGGGCTTCGAGGACTCGAAATCGGCCGAGCCGGGTATGAAAGCCCCAAGTTTGAGGATTTGTCCCCCGAAGAAATCCTCGAGCGATTGAGCGGACTCAGTTGCGACCGGACATTTCTTATGCGTCAAGCGTTGAAAGGCGGGGTCAGTGTCGAAAAGGTGAACGAAATTACCGGTGTCGATCCCTGGTTTATCAACAATATGAAAGACCTCATCGAGTTCGAACGCACTATCAAACCGTCCGTGTTGAAAGCGAAAGTCGACGAGCAGAAAGAGTTTTTCCGCAGAGCAAAGGAATGGGGTTTCTCCGATCTTCAGCTCGCAAAACTTCTCGGAAAAGACGAACCGGCAATGCGGGAGATGCGGAAAAAACTCGGTGTTCTCCCTACCTATAAACTTGTTGATACCTGTGCGGCGGAGTTCGAAGCATACACGCCGTATTACTACTCTACGTATGAGCAAGAAGACGAAGCTACGGTAACCGACCGGAAGAAGATTGTCATTCTCGGCGGCGGCCCGAATCGAATTGGTCAGGGAATCGAATTTGATTACTGCTGCTGTCAGGCATCATTTGCTCTCGGCGATCTCGGGTATGAATCGATAATGGTCAACTCTAACCCCGAGACGGTCAGCACCGATTACGATACCTCGGATCGATTGTATTTCGAGCCGCTTACCTTCGAAGACGTCATGAATATTATCGATCGGGAGAATCCGATTGGCGTAATTGTGCAGTTCGGTGGTCAGACACCTCTGAATCTGGCCCGAAAACTGGCCGAAGCCGGTGCGCCGATTATTGGTACCAGCGTTGACGATATCGATCGCGCCGAAGATCGGGATGAGTTCACCGCGATGATCAAAAAGCTGGGCCTTCATCAGCCGCCCAACGGTATGGCGGACAATCCCGAAGAAGCTGCGACAATTGCAAAACGAATTGGCTATCCGGTTCTTATCAGACCGTCGTTTGTTCTCGGCGGTCGTGCCATGCGGATCGTGCACGACGAAGAAGAATTGTTGGGATTTGTCGGTGAGGCAAAAGAGGCGGGGGAGAACCGACCGGTACTGGTTGACAAATTCGTCAATGACGCTATCGAGGTCGACGTGGACGCGGTGTCCGACGGTACTCAGAGTATGATCTGCGGTATCATGGAACACATAGAAGAAGCCGGTGTACATTCGGGTGACAGTGCCTGCGTGTTTCCACCACATACTCTTTCCCGCACGCTTATGGCGGAGATCGAGCGAGTCACAATGGATATCGCCCGAGAGATGAAGGTTGTCGGGCTTCTGAATATTCAGTACGCGATCAAAGAAGATTTGATTTATGTACTCGAAGTCAACCCCCGGGCTTCGCGAACGGTTCCGTTTGTCAGCAAGGCATCCGGCATTCCCTGGGCGAAAATCGCTGCGAAGGTGATGACCGGCATACCTCTGGCGGAAATCCCGGAGGCTCGTCGACGTGAGATGGATTACTTCGCCGTAAAAGAATCGGTTCTTCCGTTCAATAAATTCCCGGGAGCCGACACGGTGCTTGGCCCTGAAATGAAATCAACCGGAGAGGTCATGGGAATCGACAAAGATTTCGGTATGGCCTACGCCAAGAGCCAGGAATCGGCCGGAAATAACCTTCCGCGAGGAGGGACGGTGTTTATCAGCGTGCGAAACAGCATGCGTCGGAATATCGTATTTATGGCCCGCACGCTCTCCGATCTCGGATTCCAAATCTGCGCCACCGAAGGCACCTGCCGGGTACTGCAGAGTAACGGTATCAATGCCAAAATGGTGGAAAAACTCGGAGAGGGAAAACCGGACATCGTTGATTTGATTAAAGCTGGTGATATCGGCTTTGTTATTAACGTACCCGGGGGCAGGAAAGCTCTCATTGATTCAAAGCCGATCCGTGCGGCAGCCGTATCGCAGGATATTCCATATATAACGACGCTCGAAGGAGCGCAGGCGGCCATTAGCGGATTGCATGCATTGAGTAAACGAGGTTTCTCGGTTATGTCGATCCAGGAATATGGTGCATCGGGCGCAGAAAAAAAACGAATGACCGAAGACTTTGAGACACGCCGCTCACTGTTTGATTGATCGGATCGTTTTATATGACGAGTCGGCCGGACGCTACGTGAAAAAGCGAGCTTTCGACAAGCGTTGTAGCTAGAGTCGTTTTCGACAGCTTTTTTTTTTTCTACGTATTGGAGTGGTTATGCCAAAGTACATCTTCGTAACCGGCGGAGTGGTGTCGTCCCTTGGCAAAGGAATAACGGCGGCATCGCTGGGTGTTCTGCTCAAATGCCGCGGGGTGAAGGTCATTCACCAGAAATTCGATCCCTACCTGAATGTCGA